>CAZTDK010000191.1:0-9483 GCA_964611965.1 uncultured Binatia bacterium (SeqCode)
CGCGCTGGGAATGTTGGTTGCGGTAGGTGCGAATTCATACCTGCGCATCCTTCGCAACCAACGTCCTTTCGGTTACACAGATTCCGTCTGACCTTCTCTGGGTCCCTTTCATAAATCACCCCGCATCTTACATGCGCCGGCTCGACGGGCCGAACGCGATGCGCTTGAGCACGCGCGCCTGTCTCCGCGCTTCGGTCTCCAAGGCGGGTTAGGCACCGCGCTCACTGAGTGTGCATCCATGATGCAGCTTGAACCACTTGATCCTTGCCAAAGTTGAGAATCAGCTCTGGCCCACCACCGACGCCCTTCAGAATATAAAAGGAATACCCGAAGCTCAGCGCTGTTGAGCACAGCGCGTCACCCGACAACTTCACTTCACCCGTTGTCAGTATGCAAAAGCTCGGATTCCCGAGCTTGCTCAGAACCTCTTCTTTCGACGCTCCCGCTAGCACCGCGACGGCCTTCTCAGCGCAAGGCGACACAGCATACTGCGCGTCCTTCGGAAGGGCGGAACGGCACCGACCAAGCTCGATGAGAAGCGCAGTGCGCCGAGCAGGTACGTCATCTGCTGCCCCAACCACAGCAACGAGAGCTAAGGCCACAATTGTCCCTGATCCGCGCATAGACTTGCAGTTCGCCCGACGGTCAGCGCTCGCCCACGCACCTCTGCCCCGCCAGTAGTTGATTCCCACGTTCACCCACGTTACTCACTCGCCCATGCCGATTCAAATCGACGCCACCGTCATGCTCCCCGGCTTCAAGCCCTACCCGCGCTACGGCCGGATCACCAAACAGGTCGACGCCGAGCATGTCCTGGTCACCCAGGTCCAGTGCGGCGACCCGCGCTGCGCTTCCGAGCACAAGCACGGCGATGTCGTGTGGAACGCCGCCGAGCTCGAAGCCGCGCAGGCCTACCAGCCACGCGCCGCGTGGGAGCTTGGACGGCTGTCTTCACCAAACACTCCGGTCGACTCGTGATCGTGCTCGTGTTCGTAAAGAGATGATTCGGCAACCTTCCAACGAACACCAACACGAACACAAGCACGAAAACGCGCACGAACACGATGACCGACTGGTGGCGTGAAGCCGTCTTCTGCGAGCTGTACGTTCGTAGCTTCCAGGATAGCAACGGTGACGGCGTCGGCGATCTTGCGGGCATCACGCAACGCCTCGACTACCTCAACGACGGTACGCCGCAGTCGCTCGGCATTGACGCGTTGTGGCTGACGCCGATCAACCCGTCGCCGATGTTCGATTTCGGCTACGACGTCAGTAATTACCGCGACGTCGATCCGCTGTTCGGCTCGCTGAACGATTTCGACCACCTGGTCGCCGAAGCGCATCGGCGCAAGATACGGATCATTGTCGACCTCGTGCCCAATCACAGCTCGCACCTGCATCCCTGGTTTCAGGCGTCGCGGCGCTCGCGCACCGACCCGCAGCGCGATTGGTACATCTGGCGCGATCCGGCCGCCGGCGGCGGGCCCCCGAACAATTGGGCGAGCTCGTTCGGCGGTCCGGCGTGGACCTTCGACGCCACCACGGGTCAGTACTACCTGCATTCGTTTCTCGCCGAGCAGCCGGATC
Organism: uncultured Binatia bacterium (SeqCode); assembly: GCA_964611965.1. Classification (GTDB taxonomy): domain Bacteria; phylum Desulfobacterota; class Binatia; order HRBIN30; family HRBIN30; genus CAZTDK01. Next base: position 1,588 of record CAZTDK010000191.1, read on the forward strand.
TGAACTATCGCAACCCGGCGGTCGTCCACGCCATGGAGGACATCATCCGCTTCTGGCTCGATCGCGGCGTCGACGGCTTTCGCGTCGACGTGATCCACAAGATGATCAAGGATGCGCACTTGCGCGACAACCCGCTACCGCCGCCGGAAGAGGAACATCCGGTCCGACACTACGGGCGGCAGGTGCATCTCTACGATGAAGACCAGCCGGAGGTGCATGACATCATCCGCAGCTGGCGCCGCATCCTGAACCAATATGGCGAGCGCACCATGGTGGGCGAGGTGTATATCCTCGACGCGGCGCGCGTGGCGCCCTACTACGGCAACGGCCAGGACGAGCTGCCGCTGGCATTCAACTTCAGCTTCATGTGGAGCCCGTGGGATGCGGCCGCCTTCCGCGCCCAGGTCGATCAGATCGAGGCGACGTTGCCGCCGGACGCCCAGCCGACCTACGTACTGTCGAGCCACGATGCGCCGCGCCATCGCACGCGTTTCGACGATCCGCAGTGGGGCGAGGCGCGGGCACGTGTCGCCGTCATGATGCTGCTGACGCTGCGCGGCACGCCTTTCCTATACTACGGAGAAGAGATCGGCATGCGCGACGTGCCCATCCCCGAGGCGCGCATCTGCGACCCGGTCGGTAAGCGCTTTCCCGCCATCGGCCGCGACCCCGAGCGCACACCCATGCAATGGAGCGCCGCACACGCGGCCGGATTTTCGACCGCGCAGGACACCTGGTTGCCGATCGGGCCGGACTTCGAGAGCGTCAACGTCGAGCGCCAAGCGCGCGATCCGCACTCGCTGCTGAGTTTCTATCGGCGCCTCATCTGGTATCGCAAGCAGGCAGCGGCACTGACACGTGGGACATATCAGCCGCTCGACGGACCGCGCGACACATTCATTTATCTTCGGGAGCATGCCGGAGAGCGTCTGGTGGTCGCGCTCAACTTCGCCGGCACACCGCGGCGCATTGGACTTGATGGATTCGGCAGCTGTCACGTGGAGCTGTCGACCGACGCTGATCGCACGGTGGGGCCGGTGACACTGAGCACCTTTGATCTCGGGGCGAGCGAAGGGGTGGTCCTGCGGGTGTAGGACGCATCGGCCCCGTTAGCCTGGGGCGGTTGCCAAACGCCGACCCGGGCTGCCCCCGGCTATCATCCCGCCGCCCTTTGGGGCTGTTCATGGCTCGGCTAGCAACCTATCGGACTCGGCAGCCCCTCGCAGCCTGTCGGACTTTCTCAGAGCAAGAAAATGGAAGACCGGAAACAGGAAGCCGGAAATGAAAACTGGTCAATGCGCCATCCACCGCTATTTGCCTGTTTTCCGTTTCCTGTTTCCGGTTCCTGTTTTTCATTCTCCTAGCAGCCTGTCGGACTTGGAAGTGTGCAGCGACCCAACGGGGAGCGGACCATAGGAAAGACGCCGACCGCAGGTCGGATTGCACGCTGCGGCGCATCATGATTCACATCTCGCCATGCCGTTCGAACGTCGCATTCCACTGCCGCATACCGACCTGCAAGTCGGCCGCATTGGCCTGGGATCGAGCTTCGGCATCGCTGCCGACGACTTGGCGTTGGCCTACGACCACGGCATCAATTTTTTCTACTGGGGCAGCATGCGTCGGCCGGCGTTCGGGCACGGCATTCGCAACCTGGCGCGACGCCAGCGCGACGACATCGTCGTCGCGGTGCAGAGCTACGCTCGGTTCTCGGGCGTGCTCTTGCGCGCCAGCGTCGAGAGCGCGCTGAAGCGGCTCGGACTCGACTACGCCGACGTGCTCATCCTCGGCTGGTACAACCAGCGTCCGGCGCAGGCGACGCTCGACGCCGCGCAAGCGCTCCGCGCGCAGGGCCGCGTTCGTTATCTCATGATGTCCGGGCACAACCGCCCGTTCTTCCCGCAGATCGCCCGCGACAATCTCTTCGATCTCTTCATGGTGCGCTACAACGCGGCGCATCGCGGCGCGGAGCGCGACGTGTTCCCGCAGCTCCCCACCGGACCGTCACACCCGGGCACGTGCGCATACACGGCCACGCGCTGGGGCTCGCTCATCGACGCCGCCCGCACGCCGGCAGGGGAGCGCACGCCGAGCGCGGGCAACTGTTACCGCTTTTGTCTGAGCAACGCCGATGTCGACCTGGTGCTCTGCGGACCCGCCACGACGGATCACGTCCGCGAGGCATGTCGCGCGCTGGACACCGGTCCGCTCGACACCGATGAGATGGCGTGGATGCGACGCGTTGGCGACCACGTCTACGGCCGCTCGCCAATCCGCAGCCTCACCGACTGAGGGTCTCTCGTCTTAAAGGGCCTGTCGACTCTCCCCGCAGCAGCCCCTCGATACAGCCCCTGAGAAAACGGGGCTTACTCGGGGCGAACGGATCTTGTGAATGCCTCGCGGGTGTTAGAACCGTTCACCCCGAGTAGCCGCGCTCTCCTCGCGGCGTATCGAGGGGTACGGCGGCTTACCAACATCTCCGAAAGAAGAAGGAGAAGATCCAATGCGCGCCCATCACGCTCGATTGATCAGGCTGGCGGCGATGCCGGCGCCGAAACCGTTGTCGATGTTCACCACCAGGACACCAGCGGCGCAGGAGTTCAGCATCGCCAGCAATGCCGCCAGGCCGCCGAAGCTGGCGCCGTAGCCGATACTCGTCGGCACGGCGATGACCGGCTTGGCCACCAATCCGGCCACGACGCTCGGCAGTGCCCCCTCCATGCCGGCCACGACAACGAGAACCGCCGCCTCCCGCAGCTGCTGTTGGTGTGCAAACAGCCGATGGATGCCAGAGATACCGACATCGTGCAGGCGGTCGACGCGGTTGCCGGTCAGTTCGGCGGTTAACGCCGCCTCCTCGGCCACCGGCAGGTCGGAGGTCCCGGCGGCGATCACCAGAATTTGTCCGCGCCCGACCAGCGGCGGCGGCGTGTGAATGAGCGTCGCCACGCGGGCGTGGGCGGAATACGACAACTCCGGAAACGCTCCACGCACCTGCGCGGCGGGCTCCGGGTCAAGGCGGGTGATCAGAACGTTGTGCGCGCCGTCGTTGAGGCTGCGCGTAATTTCGATGATCTGGTCTGCCGTCTTGCCGGCGCCGAAAATGACTTCCGGAAAGCCGGTGCGCAGGGCGCGGTGGTGATCCACCTTGGCGAAGCCGAGATCGTCGAACGGCAGCGCGCGCAACTGCTCGAGCGCGGCATCGGCACTCAACGTGCCTCCGCTCACCTGGCGCAGCAACTCCTTCAAGCGCTCGGGACTCATGTGCGGAAGTGATCGAAGCCGTGTGTATCGAGCTGCAGCGTTCGGCCTTCGGCATCCAGCAACCGCAGGCGACGACCGCCGGTAATGGTCCCGATACACGTGATCGGGCAGCCCAAACGGGCGCGCTGGCGTTGGAGCATCTTCACGTTGCCTTCCGGTACCGTACACAGCAACTCGTAATCCTCGCCTCCCTGCAACGCAAGCCGTAGGTCGGAACCGCACCGTTTGCGGTATGCCGGCGACAACGGTACGGCTGCGGGACGCAGCACGGCTCCCACGCGGCTCTCCGTGCAAATGTGTCCGAGGTCTTGCACCAACCCATCACTGACATCGATCATCGCCGAAACGATTCCCATCTCGGCAAGGATACGACCGGCGCGCAGCCGTGGAGCGGGCTCACGGAATCGGCGCTGCAAGTTCGCCGTCACCGGCGTGTCTCCGCGCCGCAGGGAGCGGACCGCCAGCGCCGCATCGCCGAGCGTGCCGGTCACAAACACATGGTCGCCAGGGCGCGCGCCTTGTCGGGTCACGATGCGACGTGGGGCCGTGCCCAGCAGCGCAATTGTGATCGATAGCTGCGTGGCGCGCGTGAGATTGCCACCCACAACCGCGGCACCGCATTCGCGCCCCGCCGCCACGATCCCCTGCTGCAGCGCGCGCAGATCGCGCTCGCGATAGGCCGGCGGCACGCTGAAATTGACCACGCAGAAGCGCGGCTGGCCGCCCATCGCCGCAATGTCACTGGCGTTCACCAGGAAGCTCTTGCGTCCGAGTTGGCGCGGCGACAGCCACTCGGGCGCGAAGTGCACCCCGGCCACCAGGGCGTCGATCGTCAGCAGCCACAGCGCCGCATCGGTTTGCAGGACGGCGCAGTCCTGTCCGGGTCCGACAACCACACCGCGGGTGCGCTGGCAGGAAGCAGCGAATGCGGACAGGATAGCAAACTCACCGAGGTCCGCGACCGTGCGCGCCGGCGGCCGCCGTTCAGCTGGTCGCGTCGCTGACCTCTTCGACCTTGCCGTCGTACACCTGCAGCAGGAACAATTGGCTGTCCAATCCGGTGCGGGTCACGTTGAGCTGCCCGGTGGCGCCTTCGATCGGACCGTGGCCTTCCAACGCCGGCAGCACTGCGGCACGCGAGCGCGCGCCGGCATCCAGCGCGTCTTGGGCGAGGAGTCCGGCGTCGTACGCCTGGGCCTCCAACGAGCCCGGCGTGTCGCCGTATGTCGCCTGGTACTTGGCCACGAACTGTTTGGTTCCCGGGCGCGTGCTGCCGCTGAAGAAGCCGTTCGAAAACAAGATCCCACTCGCCCCGTCGCTGCCCTCACCGCCAAGCGCCTCCCACCCATGGACGCCGAGCAGCGTAATATCCGGCATGTCACGCTGCAGGAAGTGGACAACGCCCTCCGCGGCGGTCACGTCGTCAGGCAGAAAAATTCCCTGGAGGTGCTCGCTGTTGCGCCAGCGCTTGAGCGTGACCGCAGGCAGCATCGGGGTTCGCGGGGAGTAGGCATCCGTGCCGACGATGGTACCGCCACGCCGCTCAACCTCGGAACGGAACGCGGCGAGGTATTGCTTCCCGTTTTCGTCCTCCGGATAGAGGATCCCGAAGCGCCGCATATGCACCTTGTCCATCGCATATTGGAGCACCGTGGCAACCAGGCGCGAGCGGGTCATGCCGACTTGCAGCACGGAGCCGCCGGCGAGTCCATCGTGTTGCGACAGGAGGAGCAGTGGCAGTTGCGCCTGGCGCGCCAATGACGCCACCGCTTCGGCGTCATCACCACGCAGTGGTCCGATCGCCAGTACGACGTCCGGGTCACGAAGGATCTGGTTGAACAGCCGCAGCGCAGTGGCGGCGTCGCTGCCGGTGTCGAGCACCATGAGACGATCATTGTGCTCGCCAAAGAGCATCTGCAAACCACGCAGCGAGCGCGCGCCCAGCTCCTGGGAAGGTCCGGAAAGCGGCAGCAGACAAGCCACTTTGGGTTTCCCGTGCACCTTCGTGTCGGCAGCTGGCACCGGCGCAAAGGACGCAACCGGAGCCGTGCGGTCGCTTTCCTCAATTTCGGCGGGCAGCGTTCGAACCGGCGGTGCGGCCGCCAGCGCTTCGGCAGCCGGCGGCTCGGGAGCCGGTGGCTCTGCCCCGCTTGGACCAGTCGCGTGGCTGGCAATAGCCGGTTGGGGTGCTGGCTGCACAGCGACACGCGGCATCGGCTGGGGAGGCGGCCCCTGGCCATACCCATACCAGGTTCGTGTCGTCGGGGTTTTGCTTGGCTGAGCTGCCACTTCTTCTTCAGCTGCGAGACCTTCCCCCTCGGGGAGGGGCTCGTCAATGTTGGGGGGCTGGCGCGAGGTGACTTGTTGTTCCAGCAGGATGCGTACCTGCTCGTTCCCAACAACGCGTTGAGCCTGGGCCAGCTGAACATCATCGAAGCCGCGCGCCAACGACGTGATCCGTTGTCGCAGCTTCCGGCGATCGTTGTCACTCGCGATGTCCCAGCCCTCATCCCACGCCTTGAGAGCCGCCATCGGCCTGTCGAGCTCGCGTTCCGCGTCGCCGCGCAACGCATCCACCTGTACCCAGTGTCCCTTGGGGTAGCGTTGCTGGAGCTGGTCCAAGGTCGCCAACGTATCGGAGTAGCGGCCGAGCCGGTACTCGGCGAGGGCGGCCTTGTAGAGGACACGTGCGGTGTACGCATCCTTTTGGGTCTCGTCGAGATAGTTATGGTAGTTGGCGAGGGCGCCTTTGTAGTCTTGGTAACGAAAGGCCTCGTCGCCGCGGCGAACGCTGTAGGGTGGTTCCGGCGGTGCAGTCACCTTCGGATAACATCCAGTCTGGAGGACGAGAAGCGCGACCAGCCCCATGGCGAAACGCGGCAAGCGCCGAGCATGTGCAACCATCAGCCGAACATCTCCTTTACCTTATCGAAGAATCCTTTGGTGAGAGGGCTTACCTCTTCTCCACCATTGCGTGCAAACTCTTCGAGGAGCTCGCGCTGCCGGCTGGTCAGTTTGCGTGGGGTTTCGACGAGAACCCGGACCAGTTGGTCACCACGATGCGCGCCGCGCAGGTCTGGAGCGCCCTTCCCTTTCAGGCGGAATATGCCGCCCGATTGCGTGCCGTGCGGGATTTTCATCTTCACCTTGCCTTCCAAGGTAGGCACATCGATCTCAGCACCCAGCGCCGCTTGCGGGAAGCTGATGGGGACCTCGCAAATGATATCGTTCTCGTGACGCGTGAAGAGCGGATGCTCCTCTACGTTGATGACAATGTACAGATCACCGGAGGATGCGCCATTGCGTCCGGCCTCGCCCTCGCCGCGCAGCTTGAGGCGAGAGCCGGTATCGATACCCGGCGGGACTTTGATACTGAGCGCCTGATTGCGCTGGACCACGCCGTTCCCGGAGCATGTCCGGCAGGGGTCCTTGATGACGGTCCCCTGGCCGTTGCACTGGCCGCACGTCTTGGCGATGGTGAAGAAGCCCTGCTGAAAGCGCATCTGTCCCGTGCCACGGCAGGCTGCGCAGGTCTCGCGTGCGGCGCCCCCCTTCGTGCCTTTGCCGCTGCACGTTTCGCATGCCGCCAGGCGTGGAACATTGATGACCTTCTCGGCCCCGAAGATGGCTTCCTCGAACTTGACATCGAGATCATAGCGTAGGTCTTCGCCGCGCCGGCCGCGGGTGCGGCCGCGGCCACGCGCGCCGCCGAAGAAGTCACCGAAGATGTCGCTGAAAATGTCCTCGAAGCCGCCGCCGCTGAAATCAAAGCCGCCGCCTTGTTGGAAGGCGGCGTGGCCGAACCGGTCGTATTGCGCGCGGCGCTCCGAATCGCAAAGGATCTGGTACGCCTCCGAGGCTTCTTTGAAGCGCTCTTCTGCAGCCTTGTCCCCCGGGTTGCGATCGGGATGGTGCTGCATCGCCAGCTTGCGGTACGCTTTCTTGATTTCCTCTTCGCCGGCGTTGCGGCTCACACCGAGGATCTCGTAGTAGTCTCGTTTCTGCGCCACCGCAGTCTCCTTGCGGGCACAATACAAAAGCCCTCCACCTCAGTCGAGGGGAGGGCTTTTGCGTGCAGCCACCGAAATCCGTCGAATCACGATTTGACTTCCTCGAAGTCGGCGTCGACGGCGTCGTCCTTGGGTCCGCGCGGGGGCTCATTGCCAGGAGCGGCTCCATCGCCGGCAGGCCCTTGCCCGGCTCCGGGTTGCGAAGCCTTGGCGTACATTGCCTCGGCAAGCTTGTGGGCCGCGCGGCTGAGCTCCTCGGCCGCCGCCTTCATCGCGGCCGGCTCCTGACTTTCGAGCTCCTTCTTCGCCTTTTCCAAGGCCTGCTCGATCGAGCTCCGGGTCGCGGCATCGAGGTCACCGCCATGGTCCGTCAGCGACTTTTCGGTCTGGTAGATGAGGCTGTCGAGCTGGTTGTGCGCGTCGGCCGTCTCGCGGCGCTTATGGTCCTCGGCCGCATGCATCTCGGCATCCTTGATCATCTGCTTGATTTCTTGTTCGCTCAGACCACTCGACGCCGTGATGCGGATCGACTGCTCCTTGCCAGTGCCGAGGTCTTTGGCGTGCACGTGCACGATACCGTTGGCATCGATGTCGAAGGTCACTTCAACCTGCGGCATTCCAC
>CAZTDK010000192.1:0-5249 GCA_964611965.1 uncultured Binatia bacterium (SeqCode)
TACTGGCTGGCCGCGCACCCGCAGCCGCGTCCGCCGCGCGCCAGCTGGGAGCAGCTGCCGGATTTTCAAGAATCGGCGGCCGAGATCGAGGGCATGTATGCCTTCGACCCCTCCTTGCGCGGCATCCATCTCATGGCGCCGGAGCTGGCCGAGGAATGCCGTCACCTGCTGGCACAGAGCTTCGCCGAAGACTCCTTCGAAGTGAACGCGACCGTGCCGACCTATACGCAGTGGTACGAGAGTGGACACCACCATGCTGCCTACGCTCGCCACCGCGAGCTGGTTCGCTTGATCGGCTCGACCGCCCCGGCGGAGCGCCGCTGGATTCTCAAGTATCCGGTGCACATGAAACACCTGCGCGCGCTCCTCGCCGTGTACCCGGACGCTTGCATCGTTCACACGCATCGCGACCCGTCCCGCGTGCTGTCATCCTACATCAACTTGATCGCCGGATTCCGCGCCATTTTCGAACGCGACATCGATCGCGCCGCCATTGCCAGGGAACAGCTCGAAGTGTGGGCCGCGGGCGCCGAGCGCGCCATTGCCGTGCGCCGCGAACAGGCCACCGCGCAGTTCTTCGACCTGTACTTCAGCGACTTCGTGGCCGATCCGATCGGTTCGGTGCAGCGCATCTACGAGCGCTTCGGCGTGGCGTTTGCGGCAGACAGCGAACGACGCATGCGCCAGTGGCAGGCGACCACGCCGGAAGGCAAAGTTGGGACAGCCCCGCAACCGGTAGCTGATGTCGGCCTCAGCCGCGACAAGATTCTCGATCGCTTTGCCGCATACATGCGGTACTTCGATCTCAAAGCCGAGTAGACTTAGCCTCAACAAGACTAAAGATTTCACCGCAAAGGCGCGGAGACGCGGAGACCAGAAGGAGCAACCCATGCGGAGATCAAAAAAGCAAAGGTCATTTTTTCACGAAGCTCTCTCCTCTCGAGTGTGTATCCTCAGCGCCTCCGCGTCTCTGCGGTGAGTCTGTCACATTGGGGTTAGATGGCGATGCCACCTCGGATTCGCAAGCCGCGCACAGCCCATGAAGCGCAACTGCTGGCGCTCACCGAACGCTTGCTGCCCACCGGCGTGCGCAACCCGTCGGTCTCGCCGGCCTACGCCATGGTGATCCAGCAGGCGCGCGGCTCGCGCATCGTCGATTGCAGCGGCAACGAGTACATCGACTACCTGCTCGGCTCGGGACCGATGCTGCTCGGGCATGCGCATCCGGCGGTCGTCGAGGCGGTGCGCGACCAGCTCGAACGCGGCAGCGGCTACCTCATGGTCAACGAGCCGGCGATCCGCCTGGCCGAAGCGATCGTGGAGCTGGTGCCGTGCGCCGAGGCGCTGAGCTTGCACTGCAGCGGTTCGGAAGCCGTGTTTTTCGCGTTGCGGCTGGCACGTGCGTTCCGGCGGCGCGAGAAGATCCTCAAGTTCGAGGGCGCGTTTCACGGGATGAGTGACGTGGCCCTGATGAGCAATCAGTGGACGCAGGTGCCGGCGGTCTACCCGAGCGCGGTGCAGAACTCGGCCGGCATCCCCGCGGCGAGTGCCGACCAGGTACTGGTGGCGCCGTTCAACGATATCGACCGCGCCACGGCGATCATCGAGACGCACCACGATGATCTAGCCGCCGTCATCGTCGAGCCCTTGCAGCGCACGATTCCACCGCGTCCGGGTTTCTTGTCGGGTTTGCGCGCCGTGACCCGGCACTATGAGATCCCGTTGATCTTCGATGAGGTGGTCACCGGCTTTCGCCTGGCGCTGGGCGGCGCGCAAGAATACTACGGGGTCACACCGGATCTGTGCGCGCTCGGCAAAAGCATCTCCGGCGGACATCCGCTGGGCGTCGTGTGCGGCCGGCGTGACATTCTCGCGCTGGCCAGCCCGGAACGGCACGGCGCCGACGCCGTCAAGTTGACGGGAACGTTCAGTGCCAATCCGATCTCGGCGGTGGCGGCGCTGGCCTGCATCAAGGAGCTACGGACGCCCGGTTGCTATGAGCGCTTGGCGATGAAAGGGCGGCGATTGCTGCACGGGCTGCAGCAGCGGTTCGATGCGGCGTGCCTTCCGGCTCAGGTCACCGGCGAGCCCGCCGTCTTTCAACCTTGGTTTACTGCGGCGCCCATCATCGATCACCGCTCGACACTGGCTGCGAATTGGCAGCTTGGTGTTCAGCTCGTCGATCGCTTGCTCGATGCCGGTGTCGTGAAGGCACACGAGAAGTTCTTCGTGTCGATGGCGCACACGGACGAAGACATTGATTTGACCCTCGAGGCCATCGCCTATGCAGCCGAGCAGCTCACGGTCGGAACATGGGGGAACGAGCGCCAGCCGCAGCCCTAGCAGCCTGTCGAACTTGGCAGCGCCCAGCGACCGACGGGAGGGGACCATAGAACAGACGCCGAGCGCAGGTCCTAGCCGCCGCAAACCTTTGCGCCGCTGGGTATTCCACCGGTGGGAGCCGAGGTGCCTGTCGTCAGGTAGAAGCCGTCGAGCAGGTGGTCGAACTCGCGTGGCCACACGTTGATCGTGTGCATACCCGGCGAGGTGACTGTAATGGTGTTCGCCCCGTCCTGGATGGTATTGGTCCACACCCAGGCACCCACCGTTGATTCGGTGAGCGCGCCGACGGCTGTTCCGTCCAACCCGATAGTGACGGTATTCTCGCTGCCGCTGGGCCCCCAGCCGCGGATCCACACCTTGTAGGTTCCGGCGGTGGCGAAGTTGAGTTGATAGTTGTAGCGCGCATAGTTGCCCGGGTTCGTGTTGACGTCGGTGTATGACAGCTGGTTCTGCGTCGCGCCGGTCTCCAGGTATCCGGTGCCGACGAAGCCCGTCTGGGCGCTGTTTATCCCATCAAAGAAGTACGTTGCACTCAGATTTGCCCGGCTCGTGTAGTCCTCCGCGTCGACGTAGGTGCCGCTTGAAACAACCCCACACGGCGTGGTTGCAGTGGCGGTTGCCGTCGCGGTTGCTGTCGCGGTGCGCGTCGGTGTCGGCGTGGAGGTCCGGGCTGGCGTGTTGGTGGGCGCGGGAATGGCCATGCGCAGACACAGCGCGTCGCCCTTGGAGCCCGCCCGCGTCGTCGACGGGTCACGGAAGATCACCTTGAGATAGGAGACCCCGGCGGGAGCGGTGGCCGCCAGCGCGTACGGGCCGCCGACGGCACCGGTGACGTCAATGTCAGTAGTAATCGTATGAATTGCCGGCGTGCCGATCTCGACGTTGGAGCTGTTGTAGAAGCGTATCTCGATCGACGGGTGCACGGAGGGATCATGCGTGCCGCTATAGAACGTCATGGAGTAGGCGTTGCCCGCGACAGCGTTGACCTTCTGTGACCAGAGTCCGGTCTGTCCCGACGCAATCCCCCACACGTAGCCGACTCTGACTCCATCAGGTGGGCGGAAGGCGGTTGTGGCTCCGGCTTCCCCGCTTTCCAGGACCCAGACCGTCGGGATCGGATCGCCGATACTATTTGTCCCGCTCAAGATCTCGAAGCTGGCGTTTTGCAGCAAGTTCCCGGCGCAGAACGACGGGGTTGGTGTTGCAGTGCCGGTCGGCGAGCTGGTCGGGGTGAGCGTCGGTGTGCTGCTTGGGGTGTAGGTACGCGTTGCCGTGCTCGTCGGGAGTGCCGCGGTTTTGGTCGGCGTGCTCGTCGGCGCTGCCGTTGGCTGGCAGCGCAACGCGCAGTAGTCGGTTCCATCGCCCTGGAAGCCGTCGAGGAGGCGGGTCGCGTAGCGGACGCCACCGGCGAACGAATAGTTGATCGCCCCATAGAATGTATCGGCCTGGTAGGCGCAAGGCGGGTTGTCCACTGTCAGTGTCAGGGTGGTGTTGGGCGCAATGACCGTCAGCGCGTAGTCGTACAGCTCCTGGTTGTCGATGTTCTCGTCGAACTTCTTATAACTGGCCAACCCGATAGCGTAGCTGCACGTCGTCGAGTGGTTGGTGACCGTGGCGACGGTGGGGTTGGAGCTGTCGGCGATCACACCCGTCAAGTCGCCGCTTGCCGGTGTCGAGGAACAACCGCTCTTAGGGGTGAAGGCCGGCGTGGGGCCGCGGGTTGGCGTTCCGGCAGGACACGCTTCGACGCAGCTGCTCGGGTCGATCACCTTAGCGCCGCTCGGAATACCTCCTGACGGGACCGTAGTGCCGGTGGTCAAGAACAGGCCGTCGAGCAGATGATTCTGCTCGCGCGGCCATACGTTGACCGTATGTAGGCCGGCGGTGGCGATGGTGAGTGTGTTGTCGCCATTCTGTATCGTGCTGCTCCACACCCACGCCCCTGCGCTACCTTCAGTCAGCGCACCGACCGCGACTCCATCGAGGCCGACAAAGATCGAATCGGTCGAACCCGCGACCGACACGTAGCCGCGTATCCAAAGCGTGTATGTGCCGGCGGTGGTGAAGTCGACGCTGTAGTCGTAGCGCTCGTAGGCGTCGGGATTCGCATTGACGTCACTGAAATCGAGCTGGTTCTGGGTGGTTCCGGTCTTCAGATATCCGCTTCCGACAAAGCCTGCCGTGGCGTTCTGAATGCCCGCGAAGGAGTAGGTCGCGCCGTGGTTGGTTGTGCCCGTGTAGTCCTCGGCATCGATATAGGTGCCTGCCGGGTTGACATTGGCGCAGAAGTTGGTCCCCGGAGGCTGCGGCGCGACCGGCGTTGCGCTTGCGGTACTGGTCGGGGTGCTGGTGCGTGTCGCCGTGCTGCTCGGAGTGTTCGTCGGTATCGGCGTGTTGGTCGCTGTGTTGGTCGGGGTGTTGGTGGCGGTTCGCGTCGCCGTATTGGACGGGCTGGGGGTCGCCGTTTGGGTGGCCGTACCAGTCGGCGTGTTCGTTGGCGTGCTGGTGAACGTTTGCGTCGGTGTTTTGGACGGGCTCGCAGTCGCCGTTTGCGTCGCGGTGCCGGTCGGCGTGTTCGTCGGTGTCGCGGTGTTGGTCGGTGTGCTTGTCGATGTGCGTGTCAGCGTGTTGGACGGGCTGGGGGTCGCGGTTTGCGTCGCGGTGCCGGTCGGTGTGTTCGTCGGTGTCGGGGTGCTGGTGGCGGTGTTGGTCGGTGTGTTTGTCGATGTGCGTGTGGGTGTGTTGGACGGGCTGGCAGTCGGGGTGTTGGTCGGCGTGTTCGTCGATGTTGCGGTGCTGGTCGGAGTGGTGGTCGCGGTGTTGGTCGGTGTATCTGTCGACGTGCGTGTTGGTGTGTTCGACGGGCTGGCGGTTGCCGTTTGCGTCGCGGTGCCGGTCGGCGTGTT
>CAZTDK010000192.1:5349-9454 GCA_964611965.1 uncultured Binatia bacterium (SeqCode)
GTCGGTGTCGGGGTGCTAGTGGCGGTGTTGGTCGGTGTGCTCGTCGATGTTTGTGTCGGCGTGTCGGACGGGCTGGGGGTCGCGGTTTGCGTCGCGGTGCTGGTCGGAGTGCTGCTCGGAGTGCTGCTCGGAGTGTTGGTCGGTGTGCTCGTTGATGTGTATGTCGGCGTGCTCGACGGGCTGGCGGTTGCCGTTTGTGTCGCGGTGCCGGTCGGCGTGTCGGTCAGTGTCGGGGTGTTGGTCGGTGAAGTTGTCGGTGTGGTGGTTGGAGTCGCAGTCGGCGTGCTCGTCGGCGAATTCGACGGCGTCGTGCTTGCCGTAGCCGTGGGTGTCTGTGTGGGTGTGTCAGTTGGGGTTTCGGTTGGAGTTGGGCTTGGCGTAGCGCTGTAGGTACTGGTTGATGTTGGGGTCGGGGTGTCGGTCGGCGTAGGTGTCGGTGTGCTGGTGGGTGTTCCCGTCGACGTGCTCGTGGGGGTGCCAGTGGGGGTATCGGTCGGTGTGCCCGTCGGTGTCGCGGTTAGCGAGGCCGTGGGGGTCTGCGTTGGCATGTCGGTCAGGGTGCTTGTGGCGATCGCAGTTGGGGTTGCGGTCGGCACGTCGGTGGCGGTGTTGGTTGGGGTCAAGGTCGGAGTGTCGACCGGTGTCTGTGTCGGAGTCGTCGTCGCCGAGGGCGTTAGTGTGTCGGTTGGTGTGCTGGTTGGGGTTGGCGTTGGCAGCGGAATGTCATTTAGAACAAATGCAAACGCCGGCGGCCCACCCGTGCTCCCGGTGGTGACGATCTCCACCGTGTAGAGATCCCCGGCGTGGAAGATCATGCTGTTCACGTCGTCGGTGCATGTCTGCTGTCCGATGTCGATCATGCACCCCAAGCCCGTGCTCAGACAACTGCGCGGCAGCGTCGAGCTGGCGACGCACAGCGAGACCGTAAACGGCGCCGCGGCCGGTAGTGGCACTTGCACCGCCAGGTGTTGGGCAATCATGTCGCGCTCCGTACGCGCGGTGTTGACGGTGTCGACAAACGGCGAGTCATAGTTGCCGAAGACGGTTTCGGCTGTTCCGATTGCGCTGTTGCGGCGACTCGTATCCACCTGCCCGATGCCGTCAATAGTGATGGCGAAATTGCGGTTCGCAAACGTATCGCCGGTTCCGGTGCGATTGAAGCGCACCGTCAGCAAATCGCCCGGTGCCACGTAACAGTCGTGCGTACACGTCGTCACCGTCTGCTTCAGCTCCCCGGCGTTCATGGTCACCACCACCCCGGTGTCCCGATCGGCGGTAACGTTCACCACCGTGTAGGTCACACTATCGCCGGCGGCCACGGCAACGCTCTGCCGCACGCCCAGGCCCGACAGCATCCCGCCAACCGGCACGATGAACGCCGCCGATTGCGCGTTTACCGGATTGTTGGCGTTGGCACCCAGGCACTCGGTGATATTGTCCAAGTCATTCCCCGGCCCACAGAAGCTGCCGTCCACCGGGCGCCCGCCGTTGCCGTCGAAGGCCGCGCCGCCGCCGCCCCAGGTGATGGCGGAGTCATACGCATTGCCGGCGCTGTCGGCGAGCTTGGCCACCACCATGCAATCGGCTGCGGTCGACCCGGCCACGATCCCCATCGAGCGCAGGTTGATGTCATCCTTGGCATTGAACGCCACCGTAGTGGTGGTGTCGCTGCACTCGCTCTGCCCGGCACTCACGGTGCACGTCAACGCGGTAGCCAGGTCATTGACCATGAGGCGGAACTCCTGTCCGCCGGTGGTGACGCCCGGATCGCAGTGCACGGACAACAGACTGATCTGACCGTCGAACGGCAGCACGAAATCCGTCTTGGCCAGCGGCGCGGTGAAATTTCCACTGTGGTGGTAAATTGGGGTCGTCGACGACAATGTCTGCAGTGCCTTCCAGTGGAGCACGGCATGTTCGTTCTCCGCGATGGCTCCCGCCGGCATCGGCCGCGCCGTACAGGTGGAGGCTGGTGTTGGGGTGCTGGTGGGCGTGCTGGTCGGCGTGCGCGTCGAGGTCGGCGTGCGTGTCAGCGTCGCGGTATTCGTTGACGTGGGAGTGAGGTAGGCCGTGGGCGAGCCCGTCGGCCCGCTGACGGCGAGGGCTGCATGAGAGAGGGCTACCGCAAGTATTGTCATCCACAAGGGCAGGCTTTTCACCGCACTGCCTACAAGCAATCGCGCGATCATGTGTGGGAGCTTTCTCTGTACTGTCATGTCGTCAATGCCTCAGTGACGAGTGAACCATTAATTCCTCTCGTGCAAAATTCCCTGAGGGTTGGATTCTCCCTCCCTCGGAAGTTGGACCGTGTGTGGCCCGTCCCCGCACTTCGCACGAAAGTCGATCCCGTTGCTCCGGCCATCAGTGACGACACGCGCGTGTTCAGGGACTGCAGCCGGGCGGTCAGCCGCATGGTTGCCATCGGCCGCGAAGGCGCGCGTGTCCTGCCGGCCGGTGACGCCTTCGACCGTTAGGGCGCAGGACTGCGTGCCTCAACGCCACTCCGGTCGCCCCGTTGGAGGGCCAGTTGCCATGCGTGTTGCGGCCCAGGCGCTGCTCGTTGGAGCAGCGCCTGGAGTGTGCATAGCTTTGCTGCTTCGCAGCGCGGTCAGTCAAGGTCAAGAGCCCTTACACACCTTTGCCCCGCTGGGTGTGCCGCCCGTCGGAACGGTGCTGGTCGTCGTGAGGTAGATACCGTCGAGCAGATGGTTGGCCTCGCGCGGCCACACGTTGATGGTGTGCACGCCCGGCGTGCTGATGGTTATCGTATTGGCTCCCGAGGCGTTGTAGAGAGTGTTGGTCCATACCCAGGTGGTGAACGTATTTTCGGTCAACGCGCCAACCGCGGTACCGTCCACTCCGATGGTCACTGAGTTCTCGTTGCTACTGGGGGCCCAGCCGCGGATCCACACCTTATAGGTGCCCGCGGTGGGGAAGGTAAGCCGGTAGTTGTAGCGTTCGTAGTTACCGGGGTTGGTGTTGACGTCGCTGAAGTCAAGCTGGTTCTGCGTGGTGCCCGTCTGCAGGTATCCGGTGCCGACGTAGCCTGCCAGCGAGCTCTTCACGCCGGCAAAGAAGTAGGTCGCCCCCAGATTGCTCCCGCTGGTGTAGGTCTCGGCGTCGATGTAGGTGCCGCCCGTTGCCACCGCGCACGGCGGGGTTGGTGTCGCGGTGGAGGTCGCGGTTGCCGTCGCCGTCGCGGTTCGTGTTGGCGTCGGCGTCGTGGTGCCGGTCCTCGTTGGTGTGCCGGTTGGTATTGGGGTTGCCAGGCGCAGGCAGAGTGCGTCGCCCTTGGCCCCCGCCTTGGTTGTCGACGGGTCGCGGAAGATCACCTTCAGGTAGGAAACACCGGTGGGGGCAGTGGCCGAAAGCGTGTACGGACCGCCCAGAGAACCGGTGACGTCGATGTCGGTGGTGATGGTATGAATTGCGGGCGTACCGATCTCGACGTTGGAGCTGTTGTAGAAACGGATCTCGATCGACGGCTTCACCGATGGGTCATGCGTGCCGCTGTAGAACGTCATGGAGAAGGTGTTTCCCGCGGCGGTGTTCACCTTTTGCGACCAGAGTCCCGTGTTCCCTGCTGCAATGCCCCATACGTAGCCGACTCTGACTCCATCGGGCGGGTTGAATGCCGTCGTGGCCCCGGCTTCTCCACTTTCCAGGACCCAGACGGTTGGGATCGGATCGCCGATGCTGTTGGTGCCGCTGGTGATTTCGAAGCTGGCATTCTGCAGCAGATTTCCCGGGCAGAACGACGGCGTCGCCGTTGCGGTGCTCGTGGCCGTGCTGGTTGGCAGGTGCGTCGGGGTTTTGGTTGGAGTGTTGGTCGGCACCGGCGTGTTGGTCGGCACCGGCGTGTTGCTGGGGGTGCTCGTCGGCGTTCTGGTTGGGGTGTTCGTCGATGGCACCGGCGTGTTGCTGGGGGTGCTCGTCGGCGTCTTGGTCGGGGTGTTGGTCGACGGCGGCGTGTTGGTCGAGGTGCTCGTCGGTGTTCTGGTAGGTGTGTTGGTCGACGTGTTCGTCGGGGTATTCGTCGGTGTTTTGGTCGGTGTGTTGGTCGACGGCACCGGCGTGTTGCTGGGGGTGCTCGTCGGCGTTCTGG
>CAZTDK010000193.1:0-9439 GCA_964611965.1 uncultured Binatia bacterium (SeqCode)
AGGCCATGCCGACCTCACCCTGCCGCTCGTCGGGCACGCCGATGACCGCCACCTGTGCAATCCCCTCCTGCGCGTGCATGAGACTCGCGATCTCCGCCGGGTAACAGTTGAAGCCGCCGGTGATGAACATGTCTTTAATGCGATCGGTGATGCGCAAGTAGCCGCGGGCGTCCATGATGCCAACGTCACCGGTGTGCAGCCAGCCCCCGGCATCGATCGCCAGCGCCGTGGCCGCGGCGTCCTCGAAGTATCCGCGCATCACGTTGTAACCACGGACGACGACTTCGCCCGGTTGCCCACGCGGCACTTCGTTGTCCGTGCTGTCGACACAACGCACCTCGATGTCCGGGATGGCACGGCCGGAGGTCGTGGCGATGGTTTCCGGGTCGTCGTCGTAACGACACATGGTGACCACGCCGCTCGACTCTGTCAGGCCATATCCCGTAATGATCGTCTTGAAGGTCAGCTCGCGGCGCATGCGATGGATCAGCTCGACCGGAATCACCGCCGCGCCGGTGACCGCGAGGCGCAAGCTCGAGAGGTCGCAGCGGTCGCGATCCGGATGTGCGAGGATGGTCTGGTAAAGCGTCGGTGGTCCCGGGAGCACGCTGACCCGGTCACGGCCGATGCGCTGCAGCACCGCGGGCACGTCGAACACCGCCTGCGGCAAGACCGTCGCGCCGCACATGAGCGCCGACAGCCAGCCGGCCTTGTAGCCGAAGCTGTGAAAAAACGGATTGACGATGAGGTAGCGGTCACCGGCGCGCAGACCAACGACATCGGACCACGACCGGAAGACGCGCAGGTTCTGGCCGTGCGTCGTCATGACGCCCTTCGGCTGTCCGGTCGTGCCTGAGGTGAACAAGATGTCGGAAAGATCGTCGGGCAACACCGCGGCGGCGCGACGCCGGGCCTCATCGAGCGACACGGCCGTGCCGCGTGCGACGAAGTCGGGCCACGTGGTGAGGGAGCAACCTTCCCCTGCCCCCTCCTTGGTCAGGAGGGAGTCAGCACCGAACATCACGATGCGCTCGAGGTCAGGCAGTGCGGCAAGCGGACGCGACACAGTCGAGCTGCCACACGCGCCCCGCAGCATTTCGACGTAGTCGTTGCCGAGGAAGGTGTCGACGGTGCAGAGAATCCGGGCGCGGCTCTTCTTTAAGATGTAACCGGCCTCACCACCCTTGAGCCGCGTGTTCAGCGGCACGAGCACGCCGCCGGCGGATTGGATGCCGATGGCCGCCACGATCCACTCGGCAATGTTCGGCGCCCAGATGGCGACACGATCGCCAGGCACAATGCCCGCCGCGCAGAACGCACGCGTCGCCTGGAGACTCGCTGCGTCCAGCTCCCTGAAGGTCAGGACGGTTGTGCCATCCTCGATGGCATGCCCCTCGCCGAAACGTGCGGCGGCAGCCTGCACCAGTCGCGGAATCGTTTGCTCGTACAGCTCCATGGCTCACGCGTGGCCCGAACGAGGGGTTTGCCGGCATACCAGGCCTCGTTCCATACGCCACCCAATTAGAGGAGCACGCCAGGTGTGTCGAGCGTCTCGAACATGGGATCCTTTCCGCTCCCCCTGAAGCTCTCGAAGGGTGCTCTCCGCCTTTCCAGCGGTCTACAGGGCAAGTGCAACCCGCGCCGCATCCAGCATCGCTCCTTCGATGTAGCCGGCACCCTTGCAGTCACCGAGAAGGTGCACCTCGGCTCCGCACGTGGCCAGCGCATCGCCGAGGCTGCGATTTGCGACAACCGTTCCGGCGAGGATGACGTGATCCGCCGGCGCCACGCGCCGCTCACCGTGCTGACGGTAGACAACCCCTGCGTCGCTGACTTCCTCGACCGTAGCACCGGTCACGAGCAGCACGCCACGTTCGCGCAACGTGTAGAGCGCGCGCCACCGCCGCGGCAGAGCCATCTCAGTCGCCAAGCTCAGCGATGCCTCGAGCACGGTCACCTGATGGCCGCGCTCGCTCAGGTATTCAGCCACCTCGATGCCGATCAGGCCGCCGCCGATGACGGCGACACGGTATCCGAGGGCCAAGGCCTGGTGCAGATCATCGGCGCCAACGACATGGACGCGTTCGCTTCCCGGCACTGACCAGGCAGCTCGACATCCCCCCACGGCGACGAGCACAACATCAGGCTGCAGCTCTCGCACGAGCGCGGCCGTCACTTCCTGACGCATGCGAACGTCGACCGGCAGCGCGCGGACCTGCCGTTCGAGATATTCGACCAGCTTGCCGTTCGGTTCATACACCAGTCCCGCACGCAACGCCGCGCCGCCCAGCCGCTCGGCCTTCTCGCACAACGTCACCGCATGCCCGCGCAGCGCCGCAAGGCGCGCCGCCTCCATCCCGGCGGGTCCGCCCCCTGCAACCAGCACGCGCTTCGGCGCCACCGCCGGTGTGATCGCGAACAGCGCTTCACGCCCCGTCGCCGGCCGCACCCCGCAGGCGACACTGGCATTGAGATAGATGTTGCCGACGCAGCGGTAGCAGTAAATGCAGGGGCGAATGTCCGCGGCCCGGCCCTCACTGAGCTTCGCGGGCAACTCCGGATCGGCCAACAGCTTGCGGGCCATGGCGACGAAGTCGGCCTTGCCCGCCGCGATGAGCGCGTCGGCCTCTGCCGGTTCGATGCGTCCAACGGCGATCACCGGCACCGTGACGCGCTGCTTGATCGCCGCGGCGAAATCCACGAAGCCGCACGGTTGGTGCACCAGCGGAGCGTCCGTAAATGCCACGCCCGAGGTGGGCTCGGCATACGCGCTCACGTGGATCGCATCGGCGCCGGCGGCCACGGCCATCACGGCGACGCGTTGCGCGTCGTCGACCGTGATACCGCCTTTGATACGAAACTCTTGCGCATCAAGGCGGCACCACACCGGGAAGGCGGCGCCGACGCGCTGGCGCACCGCCTGCAACACCTCGACCAGCAGGCGGGCGCGATTTTCCAGCGCGCCGCCGTATTCGTCGGCGCGCCGATTGTAGGCCGGAGACAAGAACGAAGAGAGGAGATACCCGTGGGCGCCGTGAATCTCGACGGCATCAAAGCCGCCGCGCCGGGCGCGCTCGGCCGCCGCGGCGAACCACGCGACGAGCTGCTGGATGTCCGCGAGGGTCATCTCATGGAAGACAATACCGGCACCCGGCTGCGCCAGGTAGCCGGTGAGCCCCTGGACTTCCTCCATCGTCAGGTCATCGAGCAGATCTCCCGCCTTCATCGGGACCAGGGAGGGCACCCAGAGCGGGCGGCCAGCGGCCATATCCTGGGTTGCTACCTTCCCGGAATGCTGCAGCTGAATAGCGATCTTGGCCCCGTGCGCATGCACGCACCGCGTCAGGTTCTGCAGACCGGGCAAAAAGACGTCATCAGAAATCGCCACCTGGTTCGGAATGCAGGCACCCGCCGGATAGGCGACGGCACCGACGCCGACAATGATCAGCCCGACGCCACCTTTGGCGCGAGCTTCGTAGTAGCGCGTGAGGCGCTCGCCGACATGCCCATTCGCCTCGGCGAGGTTCGAGCCCATCGGGCTCATGACGATGCGGTTGCGGATGTCGAGCGTGCCGATGCGGCCGGGTGCGAGCAGATGCGCGCATACGGTGGGTGCCGAAGGACTATCCACAGGTTTCACAGATCAACACAGATGGTTATTGGGGGATCTGTGCACTGATCGATTTCATCTCTCCGTTTTCACCACGGCTCACCGCGTTCACCCACCCCGCGTCAGCAGCGGGCTGCGCGTCGCCGTTTTCTCGGAGATGCGCATGAACAGCGACGGTGTCCAACGATACCAGAGGCTGAGGAGCTTGGCGCCTCGGGTCACGATGATGATACCTTGATTGCGCGCCACGCCGCGGAGAATGTCGCGGGCGCAGTCCTCGACGGGGTACAGCTTGATCGGTAGGCTGTTCAAAAGCTTGTCTCGGTCGGCGTCGGGATTGATCAGCCGCGTTCCGTATTTGAGCGGCGTATCGATGATCCCCGGACACACGGCACTCACTTTCACGCCGAGTCCGGCGGCCTCGGCGCGCAATCCGGTGGACAGGCCGACCACCGCGTGCTTGGTCGTCGCGTAGCCGGTGGCACCAGGCGTGGGTACCAAACCCGCGATCGACGCCGTGTTGACGATATGGCCGAAGCCCTGCCGGACCATCACCGGATAGGCCGCAAACACGCCGTTGATCACGCCGCGCACGTTCACATCGATAAGTTGCGTCCAGTCGGCGAGCGTCATGTTGCGCGCCTCGCCCATGATCGCGATGCCGGCGTTGTTGAACATGTAGTCGAGCCGTCCGTGCGTAGCGACGGTACTGCTCACGAGTTGCTCCACCGCCGCGGCATCCCTCACGTCGACGGTCGCCGCACTCGTCGCACCGATGGCCGCCGCCGTCGCCCCCACGCTCTCTCCGTTGATGTCGGCCAGCACCACCCGCGCACCGTGGCGCACGAGCTGCGCACCGACGGCGCGCCCAATCCCCGACGCCCCGCCCGTGATCACCACTATCTTTCCCGCAAATGGCTCCATCGTTCCCTCTGCGACCGCTCAGGGAGAGCGGCGCTGCGCAAGATTCTGGGCGGGTGTTGTAGCACGCCAGGAGAAAGTAAGGCCAGTCCTGGGAGCAGGTCGCTGACGCGGACAGACGCCTCTGCCGCCGCCAGCGCGATGTCATCACCCGGCTGCGCCACGTGCCGGGCGCGGTACACGCGGTTCGCCACGTCGGGGTCGCGGAACACCTCGACGCAACGGTCGCGCAGGTTGACCAGCCAATACTCGGGCACCTGCGCCGCCGCATAGATGCGCGACTTCGTCAGGCGATCCTGCGGCAGCGACGACGCGGCGACCTCGACGATCAGCAACGCCTGGGTGGGGTGTTGCGTGTCGTAATCGGCCTCGGTGCCCGGAACGACCGCGACATCGGGCTCGGGGACTGAATAGCCGCCAACGATGAACGGCTGCTGCACTCGAACCACGGCACGTCCGCCCAGAAGCTTGCGTATGGCCGTGTCAACCCTGGTGATGCCCGAAGCGTGCGGCGGATCCATTGGCGGCTCGGCAACGATGATGCCTTCAAGCAGCTCGACCCGATCATCGGCCTGGAGAATGCCCTGCGTCACGAGATCGAAGTACTCCTGCACGGTATAGCGTGTGGCGTCCGTCTCTTGTGTCATGACCGCGAGCCTACCACCAACACCCTTGACTGTGAAGCTGTGTCAAGCATCAGGAGCTCATGCTGGCCATCATCTTCTCGAACTCCCAAAAGGCGCGCAGCGAGACGAGCTTGCCGGTGGCGTTCACCTTGTAGATAAAGACCCCTTCGGCCAGGGCCTTCATTCCATTCGGCAGCGTCGTCGTAATGGTGCCGACGTTCGCCACCTCGTCGCCACACGCGTACGAGTGGCGAATATCGAATTCGATCCGACTCAGCGCGATGTGTTGGTCCCAAAAGGCGCTAATGGCGGCTATGCCGGTGTGCCCTTTGCCCTCGGGATCAAGCGGCGAGCGACCGATCGGATCCTCGATCGTCGCGTCGTCTGCGAACAGCGCGAGCCACGCCTCCTTCGCCTTCGCACCAACTGCTTGCATCGAGCGCTGCGACGCCAGCCGCGCCGGATCTTCTTCCGCCATACTACACCTCCATCGCACTGATTTCACTAGCGCAGGCATGCCACTGTCCGACAGCAGTCGCAATGCCCTCTCGCATCGGGCTCGTTGACGTCGGCGCGCATCTGACCACCCGCACACGCTGCTGGTTGTCAGCCGCGACCTGACGGAAAGAAGACTCACGCAAAGGCGCAAAGGACGCCGAGCATCAAGAGAGCTTTGCTCAAGAAAGCTCTCCTGAGGGATGATCTAATGATCTTGTGAAAACCGCCCACCCGCAGATCCAGTGCGACGGTCCGTGGGGACGTTGGGTGCGATAGGCGCGGAGCTTCCGCGGCGCACCAACCGCACCCAACGTCCCTTCCCAGCCCTGGGTCTTGGGGCCACGCCTTGCAGGTCCGCCCACTCCACCGTCGCCGCCGTCATCACGCAAACGCCGGCGCTGCGAAGCGGCGTCAGCGGGTGAGGAATCCGTGCCGCACGGCCATCTCCTGCAACCCGGCAAACTCCGCCCGCGTGCTGCTGATCGTTGCGGTGCTGCACGGACCACCGAACGGCCCCTGCGGCACCGTGAACTGCGGCACGATCAGGTTCTTCGGGCTGGTAAAATCGAGTGCGTGCGCAATGTTGTTGGCCGTGCCGTCGCGCACGGTGAGCGGGTCGAGCCCCCAGCGCCACTCGATCATGCTGAGGATCGAGGTGTGATCGTACTGCTGGTGGCCGATGAAACCGCGCCGCGCCAGCGGCGACGCCATGATGCACGGCACGCGGAAGCCGAGCCGTCCGTCGTTGGGGAGTCCCGCATCCAACCCGGTCTGCGGCGCCAGCGGCGGGGGAACGTGATCGAAGAAGCCGCCCCACTCGTCGTAGTTGATGATGAGCACGGTGTTGGCCCAGTTCGGGCTCGTGGTCACCGCGTCATATATCCGGCTGATGAACGCCTGGCCATTGCGAATGTCGGCGAGCGGGTGATCGTCGGTCGACGTGCCCTGCGAGCCGTCGCCGTTGAAGCGCGGATCGACGAACGAGACGTTTGGCAGCGTGCCGGCAGCCGCGGCCGTAAAGAATCCATCGATCTTCTTGGTAATGGACGTGTAACGCCCGCCCCAGAGTGCGAGGATGGGCAAATCGCTGTAGTAATACGTGCCGGTCAGCCCGGCGGCGGCCAGCCGATCCCAAATCGTCGCGATCGTCGCCTGTTTGAGAAGGTTGTCGAGGCGGTCGGTTTGCGCCGCATGCATATAGAACCGGTTCGGGAACGTGGGACCCAGGATCGAACAAAAATAACGATCAAAGGTCGTCCACGCGGGGACCGCCGCCCCATACAGCGAAAGGTCGTTCTGCGTGTAGTAGCCCACGGGGAAGATATCGTCCGTCCCCGCGAGCAGCCAGCCATCGTTGGCGCCCCCATTGAATTGAGTGCGTCCGCCGCCGTACGAATGGTCAGGGTCGTCGAATTGGCAGTTCTGAAAGTTTGGCGCCAGCGGATAGGTCGTCCGCGTCTGTCCCTGCTTGTCGACAAACTCGAGGCCCGCCTGTCTCCCGTCGGCCCCAGGCAGCCAGCCGAGGAAGTGATCGAAGGAGCGGTTCTCCATCATCACCACGACTATGTGCTCGATGCCGGAGGCTGCCGGATCGGGCAAAGGCGTCAACTCCGGATTGCCTTGCGTCGGAGAGGGGCTGGCAGTCGGGCTCGCCGTCGGAGTGGCGGTCGGGATCGCCGTCGGTGCAGCGGTCGGGGTTGGGTTCTGGACCGCGACGGTACTATCGCCACAGCCGGCCAGGGCCAGCGCTCCGGTCGTCGCGGCGAGGCCGGTCAGGAACTGGCGGCGCGAGAGACGCTCCGATGAATCCTGAGCAGTTGACTCCGGGAGCGCCTGCTCACGTGCGATTTTACGGTTCTTCTTTTTCGCCATATGGGTTCTCGTCCCTTCTCTTGCGTCTCGTCCTGCCCCCCCACAATTTCAGCGCGGCCGCAACGACGCTCGGATCGGTGTAGGCTACTGCACCAAAGTGAGTCAAGACCGAGAGTGTGACGTGAGTATGAAGCCGCATATCGCGTCACCCGACCCTGCGTGCTATGCGCCTTGCATGCGCACACTTCGGACCGGCCTCCTGTGTTGGACGGCTGCGGCTCTCGTCGTTCTGCTACAGGGGTGCGGCGAAGATCAAGTGGCCGCACCCGCCGCGAAAACCTTCCCCTCCGGGTTTCTCTGGGGCACCGCCACCGCCGGCTTTCAAGTGGAAATGGGCTGCCCGACGCTGGCGGCCACGGAATGCAACGATACACACTCCGATTGGTATGACTTCGTCATGTCACCGGTCACCGTGAACGACCCCGGGACCTACCTCTCCGGCGACCCGGTGAAGGTCTCCCCGGGCTTCTGGGAACTCTATCCGCAAGACCTCGATCGCGCCCGCACCGAACTGCACAACAACGCCTTTCGCATGAGCTTCGAATGGAGCCGGATCTTTCCCGAGGCCACCGATGCGGCCAATGACTTTGATTCGCTGCACGCTCTCGCCGATCCGCGCGCGCTGGCAGGCTATCATGCAATTCTCGCCGCCGTACGCGCCCACGGCATGACACCGTTAGTCACGTTGAACCACTATACCCTGCCCTCGTGGCTGAACGACGCCGTCGGCTGCCATGAAGATTTCGCTCACTGTACCGCCAGGGGTTGGGTGGACAGCGATCGCACCGTGCGCGAGATTGCCAAGTTCGCCGGCTTCTGCGCACAGGAATTCGGTGGCCAGGTCGATCTGTGGGCAACTTTGAATGAGCCACTCGCAGCGATCCTTGGAGGCTATGTGTATCCGTCCGCGTCTCGCAGCCAGCCGCCGGCCGTCCTGCTGAAGTTCAAGGAAGCCAAGGCGGGAATCATCGCGGAGATCAACGCTCACGCGCGCATGTACGACGCGGTCAAGGCAGCGGACCACGTCGACGCCGACGGTGACGGCCAGGTCGCGCAGGTTGGGCTCGTGTATCCGCTGGCACCCTTCAGACCGCATCACCCGGACAACCCGCTCGACGTGCAGGGTGCGGCGAACATCTCCTACCTCTGGAACGAGGTGTTCCTGAATGCGACCGTCCACGGCAACCTCGACGCCAACCTGGACGGTACGACCGTGCATCGAGACGATCTGGCGGGTCGCATGGATTTCATCGGGGTGAACTACTACCAACGCTACGTCGCCGACGGCACGTCGACCTCTCTGCTTCCGGGGCTGTCGCCGTTGCTGACCATCAACCCGTCGACCTTATCGACCGCTGAAGATAATCCGCAGAGCATCTACGACATGGTGATGCTCGCCACCCAACACTATCATCTGCCGATCTACATCACCGAAAACGGCACCGAGCAGGAGAGCGGCGATCCCGTTGGCTATCTCGTGCGCCACCTCACCTGGCTGGGCCGCGCTCGGCGCGATGGCGCCGACGTGCGTGGGTATTTCGTATGGACGCTGATGGACAACTACGAATGGAACCACGGCATGGGCCGCATCCGTCTGGGCATGTACAAGGTCGATCCCGACGATCCGCACAAAACGCGCACACGGCGCCCGTCCGCCGATGTGTACGCACGCATCGTGCAAGCCGGGAGCATTCCTCCGGATCTCGTCGCCACTTATCCCGAGCCCGAGTAAGGCCCGCTATCTTCTCGCTCCCGCTGGGAGCATGCGCGCGGCAGACGCCGCCGTGGGGCCACGTGAATTGCATGTTTCGTCTAGCCATGCCTGGACGGCATGATGTAGAAGATGAGCATGGCGAATAATCCCCGCGGAACCGTTCGACGCGATCGAGATATCTCTGAGGCATGTGTGGAG
>CAZTDK010000194.1:0-9392 GCA_964611965.1 uncultured Binatia bacterium (SeqCode)
CCGACATCGCGCTGCGCGCCAACTGTCTCGCCGGCTCCGGCTACGTCCAAGACACGCTGGTCTGCCCCGCCCCGGTATGCGGCAACGGTCTCCAGGAAACCGGCGAGCAGTGCGATGACGGCAACACCATCGACGGCGACGGATGCCACAGCGACTGCACTCTGGAAGGGACGCCATGAGCTGCTCGACGACAGCACGCCGCGCAATGCACCGCGCGGCCGCATGCATCGCGGTCTGCACCGTGATGTGCGCGCCGACAACTCCGCCCGCGGCGTCGGCACACCTGCTGCCGCCGGACCTGCCGTTTTACGGGCCCTTTACGCCCAGCAGCGTGCACTGCTTGCGCTCAATCAGCCTGGCAACCCAACGATGTTTCGAGCAAGTCCTGTCCCTCGAACGTCAGTGTACGGATGCGGAGTTGGCCGGACAGGGCTGTGATACCACGCGGCGCGACGCACAGATCGCCGCGGCCAAGCAAACGGTGCAGGATACCGTCGCCGCCACCTGCCTCGGGGGCCAGCTCACGGAGCTCAGCTTCAGCAGCACGGAGGAAGCACAGGGCGACGCCGCGCGGGCCTGCGGTGATCAGGCGGACGCCACGATGTCGATCGCCTATGGACCGGCCGCGCCACGCGGCGCACTCACGGATCTCGATACGTCGACCGCGGCGGCGTGCATGGCACAGACGGCGACGGCGAGCCAGAGACTCCTGCACGTCGGGGTGCGCTGGCGCAGCAGCGCGTTTAATCGCATGGCCACTCACCTGATCGGGCCGTCGATCAAACGCGCGCTGATGCGACGGGTCGATACCGATACCGCCGCCGCCGTCGCCGTGCTCGCGGCCCAACTCGCGGACACGTGCCCGACGTTTGAATCCATCTATGGCGAAGATCCATCGACGCTGCTGACCAAGCTGCGATCGCGCGGCGACTGCGTCGTCAACGGCTCGTATGTACAGAGCGTGACCACTTGTCCGCTGCCGATCTGCGGCAACGGCATCAAAGAAACCGGCGAGCAGTGCGACGATGGCAACCTGGCAAACGGTGACGGCTGCACCAGCAGCTGCACTCTCGAGGGCCTGCGGCCGGCGTCTTTTCTATGGACCGCTCCCGTTGGTCGCTAGGGGCTGGCAAGTATGGTGGAGCGAAACTAACCCTAATGAGACAGAAAAGATCCACCACGGAGGCACGGAGACACGGAGAAAGTGGCCGAATCAAAGCCAAAGGGGCACTCCCCGAACGTTCATTTTGAATGGGGTCATCCTCCCTTCTCTTCGACTCTCAGAAGCCCTTGTCTTCTCTTGCCTCCGTGTCTCCGTGTCTCCGTGGTGAAGTCCTTTTGTCACATTAGGGCTGAGTTTGAGCCGTTCACGAGAGACGTACTTGAAAAACGCTGGGGATTGATCAACAGTACCTTGCGTTTCACTCACCGATCTATGCAGCACAATCTCCTGCGGTTGCCCCGTTCTCTGTCGTTCCACACGTTGCTGGTGTGTGTGACGTTGCTGGTGTGCGCAGGGCGCGCGCCGGCGACCAATGGATTCGACGCCAACGGGCAATGCGTCGGCGATCAAAATGGCGACGGCGAGGTGACGATCGACGAGCTCATCGTCGCGGTCAACAACGCCCTGGGTGGTTGCCAGTTCACGCCGATCACGCTGCAGTTCCGTGGCGTCGTCGGCGACCAGCCGTTCCAGTGCGGCAACACCTACACCAACATCGGCACCACCAATGGGACGATCGTTCCCTCCGACTTCCGGCTTTACATCCACAACATCCGATTGGTCACCGCCGACGGAAACGAGGTGCCGCTCAAGCTCGATCAAGACGGCATCTGGCAATACAAGAACCTCGCGATGCTCGACTTCGAAAACAAGGTGGAGCCGTGCAACGCCGAGGGAACGACGCTGATGAACGGCACCGTTCACGGCATGGCGCCGGCCGGTAATTACACCGGCGTGCGGTTTATGTTGGGCGTGCCCTTCGATTTGAATCATTCGAATCAGGCGAACACCCCGTCACCGCTCAATCTCAGCGCCATGTTCTGGAGCTGGCAGGACGGGTACAAGTTTCTGCGCATCGATACGGCATTCGACAACCTGCGCGTCCACCTCGGCAGCATCGGTTGTCAAACTGGTCCCGGTGGCGTGGTGACCAACTGTGCGCGTCCGAACGTCGGGGCGATCAACCTCGACAGCTTCAATCCGGCCACCAACGTGATCGACGTCGACCTCGCGGCGCTGCTGTCCGACTCGGATATCAACGCAAACCAGGTGAACACCGCACCGGGTTGCCAGTCGGAAGCGGACGACCAGGACTGCGTGCCGATTTTCAAAAACCTCGGCGTCAACTTCAGCGACGGGTCGCCGAATCCGACCAGCCAGAAGTTCTTCCGCGTCGAATAGGCCTGCGGCCGGCGTCTTTCCTATGGACCGCTCCCGTTGGTCGCTGCAGACTGCCGAATCGAACCGGGTGCTTGAACTGTGGCGGCTTCGCAAGGTCTCATCGATCGGGGCGCGTCTGCTCTCCCTCATCGCGGTAGCGCTCTGGCTGGCCGGTCATGTCGGCGTGGCGCGTGCCGACTACGCGTGGAACCTGCCGCCGAATTTCCCCGAGCCCAAGGTGCCGGAGGACAACCCGATGAGTCGCGAGAAGGTCGAGCTCGGTCGCTTCGTCTTCTACGACACGCGCATGTCGGGGAATGAGACACAGTCCTGCGGCTCGTGCCATCAGCAACGGCTGGCATTCACCGACGGCCGGCCGGTCGGCGTCGGCTCGACCGGGCAGCTGCACCCGCGCAACTCCATGACCCTGACGAATGCGGCCTATCCCGCGAGCTATGCGTGGGCCAATCCGGTCCTGACCACGTTGGAGAAGCAAGTGCTGCTGCCGATGTTCGGCGAGACCCCGGTGGAGCTGGGTCTGGCGGGCATGGAGGACGTGCTGATCGCGCGCTTCAAAGCCGACAGCCGCTATCAGCGCATGTTTGCGGAGGCCTTCCCCAACGCCGCCGATCCGATCACGCTGAACAGCATCGTGCAGTCACTGACCTGCTTCGTGCGCACCCTGATCTCGGGCAACGCGCCGTACGACCGCTACGTCAATGGGCTCGACGACAATGCCCTGTCGCCGTCGGCGCAAAACGGGGGGCGGCTGCTGTTCACGGAACGCTTCGAGTGCTTTCATTGCCACGGCGCGGTCAACACCTGGTACCCGTTCTCGGACTCGGTAACCTTCGCCGGCTATCAGTTCGACGACACGCCGTTCCACAACAACGGTCTCTACAACATCGACGGCATGGGCGGGTATCCGCCGAACAACACCGGCCTCTTCGCCATGACCAACGTCCCCTCGGACATGGGCGCCTTCAAAGCCCCGACACTACGCAACATCGAGCTGACCGCGCCGTACATGCACGATGGCAGCATCGCCACGCTCGATGGCGTGATCGATCACTACGCCGCCGGTGGACGCACGATCACCGATGGACCATACGCCGGGGACGGGAGCAAGAACCCGTTCAAGAGCGGCTTCATCCGCGGGTTTCAACTCACGGATCAGGAACGCCAGGACATCCTCAACTTCCTCAAAAGCCTGACCGACACCGACTTCATCACCAATCCACACTTCAGTGACCCGTTCATGACGACGGCTTGCGGTGGCGATTGCAACCTGGACGGCAGCGTCACGATCGACGAGCTCATTGCAGCCGTAAACATCGCGCTCGGCTCGGCGCCGCTGGCAAGCTGTGTCGCCGCCGACGTCGATGGCGACGGAGCGGTCACCATCAACGAGTTGATCGCCGCCGTGAACCACGCGCTGAATGGGTGTCCCAGTCCGACAAGCACGCCAACGGTGACCGCGACTCCGACGGGGACACAGGAGCCGACGGCGACGGCCACGCCGTTGCCCAGTGTCGCGGGACAGGAAGATCTCTTTGGCTCGGCTGTGCAGGGTTCGGGCGCGCTCACCATCAATGCCTTGCCGCAGGTACCCGTCTATTTCAGCACCTGCCTGGGCGGCACCGGCGCGAGCTGCGACGGTGGGTCGATCGTCTACATCGGCAGCGATCCCGGATTCAAGGAAGCCGATACCGATGATCCGAGTTTCCCGCTGTTCGCGCTGCCTGCCGGGGTCACGGTCGGCTTGGAAGTAATCGCCATCGACCCGGCCCTGAGCCTCATGTTCGAGGCAGGCGACACGCTGACCACCGCGGGCCAGTCTATCGAGCTCGGCACCACACCCGGGATCCACGCCGATCTCGAGTGGCAGCTGCTGCTCCCCGCGGACGCGCCGTTTGACGCGGGACACCCGGTAACGTTGAAGCTGACAACGACGACGAACGGATATACCGATTCGACGCAGTTCACGGTGACGATTCGACCATCCACCGGCAGTGCCCCGAACGAACCCGATTGATCCGGCGGGGAACGGAGCATGGGGATCAAGACGTTCTGTCTTGCAATCGCGATCCTGGCAGGGCTGGGAGCTCGTCCCAGCCGCGCCTGCGTGGGCTCCGCGTGCCTGCAGATCTGGTCGACCGCCGACGGGGGCGGCGCTCTGACGATTCAATTCGACTTTACCCCGAAAATACAAACCTACCAAAGCTTCTGCGCCAAAGACAATTCGCAATGTCTCTACAGCACGATCGATCCCGGCTTCATGGCGCCAACCACCGACAGCGATCCGACCGACTCGTTCTATGTCCTCAAGGACACTACCCTCGTGCAGGTCGAGATCGTCTCCGCCGATGCGGGCCTGTCCATGAACGTCAACGGCCAGAAGCTCTACCAGCCGGGAGACACGGCGCAGCTCGGGATCATGCCGACGATTCACACGCACCCGTCCTGGCAGATCGTCGTCCCCGGCGGCCACTACGGTGACTTCAACATCGCATTCAAACTCACCACCAGTTCGCCGGACTACACAGAGTCGCAAGTGTTCACGGAGGTCGTGACCAACGTGCCACCTGCAGAGGAGACGCCGACACCGACTCCGTCACCGGGGCCGAGCGATTGCGCTGGTGATTGCAATGCCGACGCGGCGGTGACCATCGACGAGGTGGTGCTGTGCGTGAACATGGCATTGGGCAACGCCGGGGAAGACGCTTGCGGCGCGTGCGACGTTGATGGAGACGGCAGCGTCACCGTTAACGAGGTCATTGCCGCGGTCGCCGCAGCGCTCAACGGCTGTCCGACCCCCGGACCGGCGACGCTCGACGAGATCCAAGCCACCATCTTCACACCTTCATGCGCGACCATGAGCTGCCACGACGCCGCGAGCAAAGTGGAGAACCTCGATCTCAGCACCGGCGCGGCGTACAACCAACTGGCCAACGTGCCGGCCACGATCAACTCGAGTCTGCTGCGCGTCGATCCGGGACATCCGGAAAACAGCTTCTTACTGACCAAGATCACCGGGCCCCCGTTGGGTGAGGGCAGCCGCATGCCGCTGACCGGGACGCCGCTCAGTACCGATCAGATTCAGCTGATTCGCAATTGGATTCTGCAAGGAGCCAACCCATGACCGTGAACCGGTTTCCGCGACCCGCAGCCGTCCTGGCGGCAATGATCTTGTCCGCGATCCTCAACGCCCGCTTGGCTGCCGCCGCGCCGACTATACCGTGGGTCACCAACGGGCCACCAGCCGAAGACATCTTGTCGTTGGCTATCGATCCGCTCACGCCCACCACGGTCTACGCCGGTGCCGAGCTTGGGCGCATCTTCAAGAGCACCAACCGGGGCGGCAGCTGGAACCTGCTCGACACCGGCCTGCTCACCGGCGCCAACGCGCTCGTCATCACTCCGGACGCCAGTGCGATCTATGTGGGAACCGACAACGGGGCATTCGTCAGCACCAATGCCGGCAGCAGCTGGGACCCTGCCGGCCTCGACGCCACCGTCGTCAATGCGCTGGTCATCGACCCGAACGCACCCTCGACCATCTACGCCGGGACCGGTGGCGGCGGCGGCGATCAAGGTATCTTCCGAGGGACTGTCGGCAGCACACAATGGACGCCGATGAACAGCGGCCTTCCCGACACGGTCGTCCACGGTCTGGCGACGGATCCGCTGCAGCCGGAGCATACCTTTCCGACCACGCTCTTTGCGGTGACGGACGCGGGGCTGTTCCGCTCGGTCGATCAAGCGGCGAATTGGCTCTCTGCGAGCAGCGGCCTGCCCGACGCGGCGCTCAATGTCATCGTCCCCGACCCGATCAATCTGTTCACTCTCTACCTGGGAACCGACGTCGGCGTGTTCGTCAGTAACGACATTGGCCAGAGTTGGCAGGCGGCGGCTGACTCGTTCACCAGCGCGATCAGCAGTATCGCCATCGATCCTACATCGGGAAATCTCTATGCCGGAACCTTCGGCGACGGCGTCTTCGCCAGCACCGACGGCGGCGCCAACTGGAGCGACTACAACAGCGGCCTGACCAACGGCGTCGTGCGAGCTCTGGCCATCGACGCCGGCTCGCCGCCGACGCTGTTTGCCGGCACCATCGGGGATGGGGTCTTCCTCACACACCCCGCCACTCAATGCCTCGGCGATTGTGACGGCAGCGGCGACGTGACCGTGAACGAGATCATCGCCATGGTGAACATCGACCTGGGTTCCGCCGACGTGACCACGTGCCCAGCCGCCGATCCCGACAACACCGGGATGGTCGACATCGCACAGATCATTGCCGCCGTGAACAACGCGTTGGTGGGCTGCCCTCTCTAACAGCTGCTGAAAAAGCGGAGAGCACCCTTCGAGAGCCTCAGGGTGAGCGGAGAAGTTCAATAGATTGAGGAGGGTATCCGCTCATGCTGAGGCTCTCGAAGCATGCGGCGGCGTTTTTTAGCATCCTGCTACGGCTGTCGCGCGCTCTCGGGAGAAGAAAATGGAAAACCGGAAACAGGAAACCGGAAATTAAAATGGGCAACGCACGACCAATCCCTGTTCTCCCGCTTCCCGTCTCCTGTTTCCGGTTTTTTGTTTTTCATTCTCCTGACAGCCGGTCGGACCTGGAAGTGCGCAGCGACCCAACGGGGAGCGGCCCATAGAAAAGACGCCGGCCGCAGGCCCGTTGATCGGGCCGCGCCTTCTGGGTACGGTGCACAGCCTATGGTTCGCGGCCGCCACTCGTGCGCACTTGTCCTGGTGCTGATCTTTCTGGTGGGGACGGCCTTGAGCGGCGCCCCGCTCAGTGGTGGCGCGTCCGGCTGCCGGCAGTGCCGGCCGGGCTGTCCCATGCACGCGGGCCACTTGGGTTGCCACCACGCAAGCGATGCCGGCTGTCACCATAGTCGCGAGCCCGGGTTGCGCTGTGCCTGCGGCAGTCACTCCGAAACCTCGACGACGCCGCTTCCCGTTTTTCGGGCCGTTCTGGTACTGCGTTCCGAGTCCCTCCCGATCGTCACGCAGTCGCCCCTGACAAGCTCGCCCCGCGTGCTGGCGACGCAGTTCGTGCTCGAGCCGCCGACCGATCCTCCCAGAACCTCTGCCGTCTGACCGAAGTTTCCCTTTCGCTCACGACGTACCTGCCTTGCGGGCAGGAGGAGGTTTATATGCGACTGCAGGATACGCTCGCCGTAGCCGCGGTGTTGGGCTGCTTTGCCGCAGCCGAAGCGCACGCGCACGGCGTGGTTGGACAACGATCGTTCATTGAACCGTTCGTTACCGAAGATGTGAATCCGAAAAACGAATTCGTCATCGCGCGGCCCGAATGGGCTCACGCGGCCGACGGCAAGGCATTCGCTCTGGGATTCGGCTTGGAAAAGAAATTGTCGGATAGCTTCAGCATCACCTTGGATTCCGAGTGGGACAGCATCAGCCCCAACGACCCCGAAGAGCCGCAGACCACCGGCTTCAACAACCTGGGCATCACGCTGAAGGATGCCTTCTACATCAACCCGGACCACGAGGCGATTCTGTCGGCGGCACTGGAAGCCACCGCGCCCACCGGCACCTCCGATGTGGGGTCCGAGCAAAACTGGTCGTTCAAGCCGTTCGTGCTGTATGGCAAGGGGCTCGGCGATCTGCCGCGATCATTGAAATATCTGCGGCCGTTCGCCGTCCAAGGAGACGCGGGATTCGAGATCTCCATCGATCACGATCGCACCACGACGTTCGCGCACGACATCACGTTGGAGTACAGCATCCCGTATCTCCAGGCATTCGTCGACGACCTCGGGCTGCGCTGGCCCTTCGATGACCTATTGCCGGTGGCCGAGTTCAATTTCGAGCACGGCATCAACGGAGAGCAGGAAGGGAAGTCGACGATCATCAGTACGCCGGGCATCGTGTATATGGACCGTTACATCGAGCTCGGCGTGGCCGGCCGGTTTCCGCTCAACGACACCGCGCATCAGGAGCTCCAGTGGGGTGTCATCGGAATTGTCGACTTGTTCATCGATGACATCTTCCCCGCCAGCAACTGGCAGCCGTTCTAGGGCCTGCGGCCGGCGTCTATTTTATGGACCGCTCCCCCCTTCGGGGGGGCATCAGGGCAGGATTGGTCGCTAGGCACTGCCAAGTCTGACAAGCTGCTAAGACCTGCTGGCTGGACTGCAAGAGAATGAAAAACAGGAAACAGGAAACGGAAAACCGGAAATCACTAGATGGGGCGTTGGCCATTTTTCATTTCCGGTTTCCTGTTTCCGGCTTACCATTTCTTCTCCGAGAAGATCCGACCGGGTTAGTGGAGTGTACATGCAGAAACACGCAGCAGTCATCATTTTACTGATCGCGCTCGGCGTGGGCCTTCTTGCGCCACCTGCGGCGCGTGCACACGCGTTTCTCGACCACGCTGATCCACGCGGCGGCTCGACGGTGAGGGCCGCGCCCGGGGCGGTGAGCTTAACGTTTACCGAACCCGTCGAGGCGAGCTTCTGTCGCATCGACGTCCACGACGCGCATGGCCAGGCCTTCTCTGCCGGCGTGTTGGAGCATCCCAAGCCTGAGGAGCTCCGTTTGCCCCTGCCGGTGTTATCGGCCGGTAGGTACACGGTGCATTGGACGGTCACCTCCGTCGATACGCATCAGACGGAAGGCCGCTTCGAGTTCACGGTTTCGGCGCCGTGACTCCGCTGCTCGTCAGCGTGGGCTGGCTCGATCTGGTGTGCACGGTGGTGCTCGCCGGCGGATACATCTCCGGAGCCCTGATTGCGCCGCCAGGTCACAATGGGCGGCGGGCCATCCAGTGGGCTGGCGCAGTGCTGGCGGCGACATTGCTGCTGGAGCTGATCATCAACGGCGTCCGTATGGCGGCCGTCTCCTCGACCGATGGATTAGCGTTCATTGCGGAAATCTTCGGCACGCGTTGGTGCCAGCTCTGGGTGGCGCGGTGCACGGGTCTGGCGCTGTTGCTCCTGCTGCGTGTCGGATCACGACCGGCAGCGGCGGTCGC
>CAZTDK010000195.1:0-6070 GCA_964611965.1 uncultured Binatia bacterium (SeqCode)
CGCCAGCGGCGCCTTGCTGCCATTCACCGAGTCGTACCGGTTGTGCGGGCAATGTCACGGCACGCAATTTCGCGATTGGAAGAGCGGCATCCACGGCAAGCGCACCGGCTACTGGAACGGCTCGAAGCGCTACTTGCTGTGTGTGAACTGCCACAACCCGCACAGCCCGCACTTCGCGGCGCTGCAGCCCTTGCCGCCGCCGGTGCGGCCACAGTTCTTGCGCGCGGATGGACCCACGCTGGCCGCCCACGCGGGAACGAGTGGCGGTGTCAGTGGAGAAGGAGAGTGACCATGCGGGGCACGCCCGCAGATCCGAGCCCGTGCGCCGCGGATGAGTCCGCGGATGAATCCGGCGTCGATCCCATTACGCTGAGCCGGCGGAAGTTTCTTACCGCCTTCGGTGTCGCGGCGGCCGGCGTTCTCGCCGGGTGCTCACCCAAGACGCGTGAGGAGTTCTTCCGCAAGCATTTCCTCGAGCTCTCACCATCCGAAGTCGAAGGCCGCATGGCCAACTTGCGCGCCGACTACGCCCAGCGCTTTGGGCGCGAGGTGTTCATCTCGGCGCAGCCGGCGCAACCCGGTGTGGTCTTCGGCTACGCGCTCGACCTGTCGCGCTGCATCGGCTGCCGGCGTTGCGTGTATGCCTGCGTGAAGGAAAACAATCAGTCGCGCGACCCGCAGATCCAATGGATTCGCGTGCTCGAAATGGAGAAGGAGAAAGGCATCGATTTCGAGGCGGCCAATCCCTACTACAACCCGGAGCGCGTCCCCGATCCCGATCATTTCTATTTGCCGGTCGCCTGCCAGCAGTGCCGCGACCCGCAGTGCACCAAGGTGTGTCCGGTCGGCGCCACGTGGCAGGAGCCCGACGGCATCGTGGTCATCGACTACGACTGGTGCATCGGCTGTCGGTGCTGCATGGCGGCCTGCCCGTACGGCGCGCGCCATTTCAATTTCGCTACGCCCAGCATCCCCGCCGACGAGCTCAATCCGAACATGCACGTCCTCGGCAACCGGCCGCGGCCGCGCGGCGTCGTCGAGAAGTGCACGTTCTGCATTCAACGCACGCGCGCCGGCCGCTACCCGGCCTGCGTCGAGATCTGTCCGGTCGGCGCGCGCAAGTTCGGCAACCTGCTCGATCCGGAGAGTGAGGTGGCGCGCATCCTGCGAGAGAAACGGGTCTTCGTCCTCAAGAGCGAGCTGAAGACGGAGCCCAAGTTCTACTACTTCTATGGCGTCTGAGGCATCGCATGTGGCGTGGGGCACGTGGCACGTGGCAGGTCGCAAGAGCAACCGCGTTCTTTCTTCTGAACCACGTGCGACCTGCCACGCGCCACGTGCCGTTTCACGGAGCTAGCGAGGATTCATGGGACCACTCACTGCACTTCTCACCGCGGCGCGTATCGTCCTGCATGGCAGCAAGGCGTACTGGCTGTGGGTTGGCTGCCTGCTGGCGTTGATTGCCTGGGGCGCGTTGGGATACGTCGATCAGCTGCAAAGCGGCTTGATCGTGACCAACATGCGCGACCAGGTCTCGTGGGCCTTCTACATCGGCAACTTCACCTTCCTCGTGGGCGTCGCCGCGGCCGCGGTCGTGCTGGTGATCCCGGCATACATCTACCACTGGAAGCCGATCAAGGAGGTCGCGATTCTCGGTGAGATCCTGGCCATCAGCGCGATCGTCATGTGCATGCTCTTCGTCACCGTCGACATGGGACGGCCAGATCGCTTTTGGCATCTCATCCCCGGCGTCGGGCGCATGAACTTCCCGAGCTCGTTGTTGGCGTGGGACGTTCTCGTGCTTAGCCTTTACCTGGTGCTCAACCTGACCATTGTGACGCATCTCCTGTATCGCGGCATCCAGGGCCGCCCGTACAACACGCGGCAGGTGGTGACGCTGGTGCTGTTCTCGATTACCGCGGCCGTCGGCATCCACACGGTCACGGCCTTTCTCTACGCCGGTCTGCCCGGACGGCCGTATTGGAACGCATCCATCCTGGCGCCGCGCTTTCTGTGCTCGGCCTTCTGCTCGGGGCCGGCCATCATGCTTATTCTCTTCCAGATCCTGCAGCGGACGACTAAGATCGCAATCAAGGACGAAGCGATATGGAAGGTCGCCGAGCTGATGGCCTACGCGATGTTCCTCAACCTGCTGCTGCTGGGGGCCGAGATCTTCAAGGAGTATTACTCCGGGACCGAGCACCTGATCCACCTGCAGTACCTCTTCAGCGGCGTCCACGGGCACCGCGCGCTGGTGCCGTACGCGTGGACCTTCGTCGGCTGCGGCGTCGTCGCGTTCCTGCTGTTTCTCTTTCCGGCGACGCGGCGCAACGTCTTCACGCTCAACCTTGGCTGCCTGCTGATCTACGCCAGCGTCTATATCGAGAAGGGCATGGGGCTGGTGATCCCGGGGTTCACGCCGGACACCCTCGGCGAGATCTACGTGTACACGCCGACGATCCACGAGCTGCGGATCGGCGCGGGGATTTTCTCGGTCGGCTTCCTGGTCTTCACGCTCCTCTGCCGCATCGCCATCCCGATCCTGACCGGCGAGTTTGCGGCGATGGCCGCGACGCGATCTCGAGAGGCGGAACATTTGACGCCCCACATCAGCGGCGCACGGGCGGGCTGACGAGCTTCGCCGCGGGCGCTCTTGTCGCGCCCCCAGCTCCCAAGCCCTCAAGCCCCCACGCCCGCCGGGCGCCGCGCTGGCTGGCGTGCGTGTCCGCCGTCGCGCTGTGGCTGCTTCTGGACGTCCCCGCGCAGGCGGCGCCGTCACCGCTGGCCCTGCCGTCACCGGGCGCGCCGCCGGTGGTTACCGGGCGTCTCGATTATCGCGTATCGTGGAATGGCATCTCGGCCGCCAATGCCACGGTGAACATCGCGCGCGTCGACGCGGGTGCGGCGCCGCTGTATCGCGTCGAGGCCAGCGTGCAGACGAGCTGGCTGGTCGATTGGCTGTGGAGTCTGCGCGCCCGCGTCTTCGCGAGCTTTACGACATCGGATCTGACGCCGCTCAGCTTTCGCTACGACCGCGACATGAACCGTGAGCACAGCCTCACGGACATCTACTACGATCCTTCGACGTTGCATCCCACCGGCTTCCTGACCCGACGCGGCCGGACGACGACCCTCAGCGTCGATACGATGGACGTCCTGGATCCGATCACGGCGGTGTTCCGCGCCTTGTCTCAACCCATTCACGTCGGCGACACGTTCCGGTACGAGGTGTTCACCGGTGAAGCCAGCTACCGCGTCGTCCTGGAGGTGCTCGGTGAGGATGTCATCACGGTGGCCGCCGGCACGTTCAAAGCGTGGCGCGTCGAGCCGCAGGTGTGGAAGGTGGGCGTGGGCGCCTGCATCGACCACCGCTTGCGTCACGCCACCATGTGGGTGTCCCAGTCGCCGGTGCGCGCCGTCGTGCGCATTCGCAGCGAGGTGTTCATCGGCGCGGTGAACTGCGATCTGCAGCACTTGGACGGCCCTGCGGGCGGCGTCTCTTCAATGGCCCGCTCCCCCCTCAGGACAGGATTGGTCGCTAGCAGCCTGTCGGACTTGGCAGTGCTTAGCGACCAACGGGAGCGGTCCATAGAAAAGATGCCGACCGCAGGTCCTAGGGGAGCTGGCGAGCCCGACAGACGGCTTGTCGAACGTGATGGTTCGTTCATGCCCGGCCTGCCGCCGCTATACAGTAAACGCCAGCGGTAAAGTCCAGCCTGCGCTTGCCGGCGGCTGTCGTTTCGTGCCATACACCGCACCGCCAGCTTCACCTTGCAGTGTAGATAAATCACTATGGCCGAGCCGGGCAATGAAGCGCCGCCGCAGGCGGCTGTGGAGCGCACCGCAGGAGGCAGCCCCGCAGCAACAGCGGGGAAGCTCGGTGATGGTGTCCCGCGGAGCGGCGGCGCTACCCCGGCAGCCGGCGCGCCCGATGGGCAGCCGCCGGCTCGCGGTCGCAACCGGACGACGCTCTGGCTGGTGATCGACAGTGCGCTGATCGTGCTGATTGCGATCGGTGCCTACTACTTCTTCTATACGAAGACGCGGCAGACCTACATTGCGGAGCGCAACTATCGCCTCTTGAACGCGGCGAGCCGCCAGCTCCGGACGCGCGTCGATGGCCTGCTGACGATCTTCGACAGCGCCGTCAGCGAATGCGGTCCAGCTCCGTCTTCAAGTGAATGCTTGAAAGAGGAGGATGCATGGCAATGCTGCTTCCGGCATTCATCTTTGCGGCAGGACCCGACGGTGCGCGTCGGCTGCCGCCCGAAGGACCCAGATTCCCGGCTCGCGATCACGAAGGGCGAGAAGCCCACTCCTGGCGCCGCCGCAGCTTCCAGCGTCGCCTACATCGTCGATTCGGCAACCGGGGGCGAGAAGGAGTTGTATATCACTGCCGGCTCCTCGGATCACCGGCTGTGCGGCACCGTTGCCCTCGGCGACCTCGTCGACCTGACGTTGGCGTCCAAAATGTTTGAGCGTGTGCTGGTGGTGCGCGGGGGGAAAGAAGTCCTCTACCGCATCGGTCCCGAGTTGACGCAGCCCACCGAGGTCCAGAAACTTCTCGAAACGCAGTGGCGGGCGTTGTGCCCGAGCGGGGACGGGCAGGTCGCCGCGAAGGAAAAGGATGACCACGGTGACGGCCTTTCGACCACGCTGGTTGCATACGCCCAGTTGGCGCAGCTGACGAGCGACAGTTGTGATGCGGCGCGGGATTGGATGATCGTGGGTCTCCTTCCCGCGACGCGCGCATTCGCCGAGAACATGGCCATTCCACTCGGCGCGCTGATTCCCGCGACCTATCTGTTGCTGCTGATGGCGCTGGCATGGCCCCTGGTCAAGCTTTGGCAAATGAGCCATCTCGAACGGCTGCGCGCCTTCGAGCTGCACGTCCTGGTCTTCGCCGGGCTGACCGCTACGGGGATGCTGACCTTCGCCATCCTCTCGCAAGTGACCGAAACCGCCGCGTCTGCTCGTTTGGACGAAAATCTCAAGGAAATTGCACAAGCGCTGCAGTGGAGGTTTCAAGACGAGATCCATTGCGTCGTTGCCGAGCTGCATGAGTTCAAAGAGCGCCAAAACAATCCCTCGGCCGCGGTCGCGAATTCGCGATCGATTCGATACTATCCGTGGTTTGCGAATCTGGTGTCCGTCGATGCCAGCGGGCAGCCGCGCCAGACCTTCAAGCCGGCGTACGAGGATGAGCGGTGGGTGTGGAAGGAGGCGCCAAACCTGCAGCTCAAGCTCAACGACCGCGGCTATTTCCGGGCGGCGCGCACACCCGGTGGCGTGGATGACTTGCTGTGGAACTGGACCATTCCGGCCCCGCCGGAGCCGCAGCGGCGCGACCCAGCGGGTAAACCAGGCGCGGGCCCCGACTGCCTGGACGATCCAGGAAAGGCGTTCCAGGGCAAGCCGGTCCCGTTCGCCATTGAACCGCTGATGTCGCGCTCATCGGGCACCATGATGGTGGTCCTCGCGATGCGGAGTGGACCCGATGACAAAAATCGGCCGGACGGGACGGGCGGCGTGAACACCTTGGCCACGCGCCTGCAGTCGCTAACCGCGCCCGTGTTGCCGGTGGGATTTCAATTCGCGGTCGTCGACCGCAATGGGCTGGTTCAGTTTCACGCCGATCCGACCCGCAACCTGCAGGAAAACCTCTTCGACGAGACCAACCACGATCGTGGCGTGCGTGCCGCCGTGCTCACACGCCGCGCGGAGCTGATGGATATCGACTACCTGGCGTGGCCCCAGCGCGCCTATGTGATGCCGCTCAAGGATACCCCGTGGTCGGTGATCGTGTTCCACAAGCAACTCATGTCGTTTTCCCTGTCTTTCGCCGTTGCCGTTGTGTGGCTGTTCATGTGGGGGGTGTACCTCGCGGCCTACGCCATGACCGATCTGATCGTGCAGTGGATCCGCCCGCGCGCCGCGGCGTCTGGGCGGCGCTCCGCAACTCCTGGTCCGCGCTATGCGGCTCCTTGGATGTGGCCCGATCGTTCACGCCGCTATGTCTTCACGCTTCTGGGCCTCGCGCTGACGGTGTGGCTCGCGGCGCGGTGCATGC
>CAZTDK010000195.1:6080-9383 GCA_964611965.1 uncultured Binatia bacterium (SeqCode)
CGCCGAGAGCGCGCTGCACTTCGCGGTGACGATCGCGCTCGCGCCTCTCGTGGCACTCGCCGTCGTCTATGTGAGCTCGAGACGGTCGGAACGTGCACCATCCGATGCCGGGCCTGAATCTCTCGGGACGGGTCGAAGCGGATTCGATCGGGCGTTCTGGCAGGTCCTGGGCGTCGTGGTGGGTGCGGCTGCGGCTGCACAGCTGCTGCGGCGCAACGG
The DNA here is from genome assembly GCA_964611965.1 of uncultured Binatia bacterium (SeqCode). Taxonomy (GTDB): domain Bacteria; phylum Desulfobacterota; class Binatia; order HRBIN30; family HRBIN30; genus CAZTDK01. The sequence goes on from CAZTDK010000195.1 coordinate 6,300, forward strand.
CTGCTCCTGGCCCGTATCGTTGGCAGGATCCACAGTCTTCTTCCTGGCGCTTGCCTACGCGGCCAGATGTTTCCCGGCACCTCCGCGGCGAAACGAATGGGCGTTTCGCTTTGGCTACGTGGCGACCTTGTGCGGTCTGTTGCTGGTCTGTGGTGTTCTGCCGGCGACGGTGTTTTTCCGCGACGCGTATCAGCAGGCGGCGCAGAACTTCGCCAAGTACGTCCAATGGCGGTTCGCAGACGATCTCGTCCAGCGTGCCACTCGCATTCGCCGCGACTACGCGGACGATCCACAGACGCTGAGTGCTTCCGCCGAGAAGCGTTTGGCCGTGCGCTGGGATATTTTCGATCATGCTCCCGCGTCGGCAAACAGTCACGCAACTGCCGAAGATTCGCAATCAGCGCCCTCCATGGCAGGACAGTTTTGTTCCATCGACATCGTTCCAGATCCTGCAACCCCCGCGCAGCCAATTGGGACGGCACGTTCGGTTCCCACCGAGACAATCTGTGTCCCCAAAGTCACCGACGATCATGGCGCGACAGCCTCGCGGGAAGTGAGCGGCAACCCTGTGGCGTCGCTGCTCGTACGACCGGCGGTCGATGATTGGTTCGCGGATTTGCTTCCGAACTTGTCTGCCGATGCGGCGACAGACGAGGCGTGGGAGTGGAATGGTTCGGCGGGGCACCGATTTACTGTCTGTGAACGGCGGCTGAACGACCAGATCGGGGCGGGGACGTGTACCACACCGCTTCGCATCGGTTGGGGACTGGTGCCAAGTCGCTTCGTTTCCGGATCTGGCGAGGCGCCATCAACGTCGTGGTGTGGACCATCCCCGGTCAGTAATCAGTCGGAGTCGGACGGCTTTTTTTCATGCGAGAACCTGATCCGCACCTGGAACTGGATCGTCTCCCCGCTGCCGCTTGCGAGTAGCATTGCCGCGCTCTTCATTTTCGGTCTGATCTGGACCATTGTGCGGTTCCTTTTTGTGCTCGATGCAGACGCGAATGGGCAAGCGGAGCGGGTGTCCTCGGAGGTGCCGGTCGCCGCGCCCGCAGCGATGTGGGCGTCAATGGACGATACGCAAAAGCTTGCCCTGGCGCAGACCGCAAGATACGGCATCCCGAATCCGAAGAATGGCGAGGCGATTACGGCCTTGCTGCGCAGCGGCATTCTCGTGCGCCGGCCGCAGTGGGCGGTCGCCTCGGAGGCGCTGCGTACGTTTGTCGGCACCTCGAAAGCGCAGGGCGACATCGACGACTTGGAGAAGCGCATTCCGCCGAGCGACTGGTCACGCTGGCGCGGCCCGTTGTCCGTGCTCATCGTCTGTCTGGCCGTGTTCCTGTTCGGCGTCCAACGCGGGCTCATCGATTCGGCGGCCGCGCTGTTGACCGGCCTGACCGGTACCATCGGCGCTGTGACCGCCGCGATCGCCCGACTGTCCGGAATGTGGAACCGTGGAATCTGGAGCCTCTTCAGCGACAGCGGCAGCACGGAAAAAAAGAGTGACGCGGGAAGTTCTTGAGGTCATATGTGCGCGGGAGGCGCCGATGATCACCAACTCGCAGGCAGGGACCAACGTTCACGAAATCGCCGGCGGCATCTACCGCATCAATACGCCGGTCTCCATCCCCGGCGGCCCCGGCAAGTTCAGCTTCAACCAGTACCTGATCGTTGACGACGCGGCGTTACTCTTCCACAGCGGGCCGCGGCGGCTGTTCCCGCTGGTGCATGAGGCGCTCGGCCGAATCATGCCCATTGAGCGGCTGCGTTACGTCGGCTTCTCGCACTTCGAAGCGGATGAATGCGGAGCGCTCAACGAGTGGCTGGGCGCGGCTCGCCACGCGGAACCCGTCTGCGGGCAGATCGCCGCGATGGTTTCGGCCAACGACGTCGCGGACCGCCCGCCGCGCGCGCTGGGCGACGGCGAACTCTTGAACCTCGGCACACATACCGTCCGCTGGCTTGACACGCCGCACATGCCGCACGGCTGGGACTGCGGGCTCATGATGGAGCTCAGCACGGGCACCTTCCTCTGCGGCGACCTGTTCACGCAAGGCGGCGCCGGTGAGACGCCACTCACCGAGTCCGACATCCTCGGGCCCAGCGAAGCGTTCCGTACGCCGCTGGACTACTTCGCGCACGCCCCGAATACGGGCGCGATTCTCGAACGCCTGGCAGGCGAGCAACCGACCACTCTTGCCTGCATGCACGGCAGTGCCTGGCGCGGGGACGGTGCGAAAGTGCTGCGAGCACTTGCCGCCCGGTTGTGTGTGGATGCGAAGGTGCCTACCGCCTGAAGCGCTGCGCCAGCGTTCGCAAGTCCGAATCCACGCGCCGACTTGGCCGAGCTCAAGGATTCGATGTGTCGACTGTCGGTGTTGGCGTCGGCGCGCCGAGGAAGGTGAGGGATGTCGACTTGACGACCGAACCATTCCATCCGGCGGGGAGGCCCTCGGAGGTTACGGTTGCGAAGATGGCATCTGTTTCACTCGCCGACGACGTCGGCGCGGCATCCACCACCCTGAAGCGGAAGCGGTTTACCCCATCTACGATCTTGTTGTAGCTCAGCGCGTCGGGGATCGTGAACGTGGTCAATCCAAGGATCTGGGCCCGCGAGCCTGCGACGCTCAACGTGACCGTCGAGCCGCCGACGATTGGGTTGCCCACGTCATCACTCACGACCAGTGTGAAGTCGTCCAGACCACCCGCGGCGATGGCTCCGGAGCCGGCGCGGGTCAACTCCACCTGCGTAGGCCCGGAGAACGTCGTGCAGATCGAGCTGAAGATCGTCACCGTGTCGCTGCAGGAACCGGTGCCCTGGTCTTCGTCGAAGATTCCATTGTCGTTGAGGTCAATGAACGGCTCGCCGGCGTCATACAGCCCATTGCAATTACTGTCGGAAAACGGTTCCGACACCTTGGCGAGCGTGTCGATACCGTCGTCGCACACGCCGTTCCCGTTGTGGTCCTCAAAGGACCGCTCGCCCCGTGTCGTGGCCAAGGTAGCGACGATGCCATTGGTGGGCAGCGGATTCTGTGACACGAGCGTTGCGGTCGCCTGGCCCAACCTGTCGGTCGGCGATTG
>CAZTDK010000196.1:0-9373 GCA_964611965.1 uncultured Binatia bacterium (SeqCode)
GCACACGCCGTCATGGAGCGCGAAGGCATCCACCAACTGCCGGTCGTCGAGAATGGCGCGCTTGTCGGTATCCTTTCAGACCGCGACCTGCATGCGCACACCGGCTATCTGGAGCGCACCAAGGTCGACGCCGCCATGACCTGGAACCCGATCACGGCTTCTCCAAGCGACAGCGTCCGGCAGAGCGTGCATCTGTTGATCGAGAAAAGTATCAATGCCCTGCCGGTCGTCGCCGACGGCCGCCTCGTCGGCATCGTGTCGCGCACCGATCTTCTCCAGCTCCTCGAGCGACTGTTGGGGAGTGCTGAGTCCTGAGTGCGGAGCCGTGAATAGGGCCTGACCGCATTGGAGCGCCCGGGTGAGCGGCGGGTGGACGCTCGTGCACAGCCCTTTGGGCGCCAAAACCCGCAGGCATTCCCCGATACTGAGGGCGGAGACTTCGCTCAGCACTCGGCACTGGAACTGCCGCCCGCGAGGCGGTGCAGCAGCGCACAGAACTCATCGAGCATGAACGGCTTCACGCAGAAGTGGACGAAGCGGCGCGCGCGCAGCGAGCTCTCGATTGCCGCGGCACAGTATCCGGTCAAGAGCAGGACGGGGACGCCGGGATGCACCGCATGGAAGCGATCGGCAAACGCCAAACCGTTTTCGTCGGGCATCTCGTAGTCCGTAATCAAGAGGGCGAGGTTGTCGAGCGTCTCAAGCGGCGGGACCGTACGTGGGGAGCCGTAGTCACGCACCGCAAACCCGGCATCGCACAGAATGTCGCGCAGCGCGTCGCGAAAGATCGGGTCGTCATCGACCAGCAAGATCTCCGTGTGGTCAGGTGAGTGGCCCACATCTGGGCAACTCGACGTGGAAGACGGTACCGTGTGGCTGTGCGGGCTGGAATTCAATGTTGCCTCCGTGCGCGAGCACGATCTGTCTAGCAATGGCGAGGCCGAGCCCGGTACCATTCGGCTTTGTCGTCTCAAAGAGACGGAACACTTGAACGGACTCTGCAATTCCGGAACCCGTATCTTCCACGGCGATGCGCACCTTCTCAGGGGTGGGAAGGGTAACGTGGATGCCGACGCGACCGGCCCCCGGCTCGATGGCCTCGACCGCGTTACGCACCAGATTGTCGAAGACGCGACGCAGCTTGTCCGCATCGCCGCGCACGCACGCGCGCGCATCGTCGGCTTCCAGTGCCAGTGTGATGGCGCGCTGTGCCGCCAGCGGTTCCCAGGTCTCGACCACTTCGCCCAGAAGCTCCTGGAGCGCGATGTTCGCGAGGTTCAGGCGTTGCTCGCGTGAGAAGGCCATAAACTCGCCGATCAAGGCGTTCAGACGTTGTGCTTCGTCGACGATCCGCTCGACTACCGGCAACATGGCCCGCACCGGCTGCTCAGGATCGCGCTTGGCGCGCCGCAGAATAAGCTGGGCTTGCATGGACAACGCTGCCAGCGGGCTCCCGAGGTGGTGAATGATTTCGCCGGTGAGCGCGCCGATGTCGGCCAGACGTTCACGCTGGTGCGCCTGCTTCTGCAAGGCGCGCAGCTCCCCTTCCGCGTGCCGGCGCTCGGTAATGTCTTGCCCGACGCAGATCACGCCGCTGACATTGCCGCTGTCGTCGCGCAAGGCACTGGCATACCACTCGATGTCGCGCTCGGCGCCGGCGCGTGTGACGGTCGAATTGACGTACCCGCGAATGGGGATGCCGCGTGCGGCGCGCGCAAACTGCTCGCGAATGCGGGCGTGATCGCGCCGCGGCAGCAGCGTGCTCAGCCAGTCCTTGCCTTGCACGTCGGACAAACGATAGCCGGAAATCTCCTCCATGTGTGAATTGAAACGCACGATGCGGCCGTCGGTATCGAGGACCAGCACGATGGCCTGTGCCGTTTCGATCAGCCGCTCCGCCAGGTCACGCTCCCGGCGCAGCGCCGCCTCGCCGGAGCGCCGTTCGCTGATATCGCGAATGATGGCCAGGTACACGGCATGCTTGTCCCGATGCGCCGTGGAGAGCGACAGCTCGATCGGGAACAGCGTGCCGTCCTTGCGCCGGGCGGTTGCCTCACGAATGCGCCCGAGCGCCGTGGCAACGCCGGTGTCCTGATAGCGCCGAATGTGGTTGCCGTGTTCCGCGGCGACGGGCGCGGGCATGAGGAGCGTGACATTCTGACCGAGCACTTCGTCGGCGGCGTAGCCGAAGATCGCCTCGGCACTGCGATTGAAGAGGGTGATCGCCCCGCTGTCATCGATGCTGACAATGGCGTCACGCGCCGTGTCCAAGAGCGCTTGCCAGTGTGCCTGGTTTAACGCCGCGCGTCGCCGCCGCGGTCGGCTCGCTTGATTGGTTCCCGCATCCACTGTGTTTTGACCCTAGCCGCCAGCCCTTGCACAATGCGAGCAAAGGCGACCGACCGCCAGCCCAAAGGGAATTTGCCTGCGGGGCTTCACACCCGCGGGAAAGGCGGGCCCGCATCGCTTCCGATTTCTGCGCCGAGTGCAAGGCGATTGCATGGCTGGGGCCGGCGGTGGTAGGAAGCGTGGCGAAGTGACGGGAGGTGTCTGTGCACATCGAGAAATGCGAAGACCACATGACGCGGCAGGTGCAGGCCGTGAAGCCGCTGGACTCGATTCAGCACGCTCGCGAGATCATGACGGCCCAGCGGCTCAACCAGCTGCCGGTGCTGGCCGAGGGGCATCTGGTGGGCATCGTGACCGACCGCGACTTACGGGACGCCTTTCCCTCCGTGTTCGAGTCGACGCCGCGGGTCGCACCGCATCCGCCCACGGACCACACCAACCCCAAGGACATCCGTGTGGAGGAGGTCATGACGGCGAATGTCCTGACCTTGAAGCCACAGGACTCATTGATCGATGCGGCCCGGCTGATGCGCCGCGAACGCATCGGTGCGCTGCCGATCGTCGACGGCAAACGTGTCGTTGGTATTATTACCCGCAGCGACGTGCTCGACGCCTTCGTCGCTCGCGCCGACAAGCAGTAGGCGCCGGCGCGCTGCCGGTCGCGTCGGATCAACGTTCAGCCTTGCGCGCCACCACGAGCATCTGTTTTCCCAACAGCCACTGCAATGGCGGCAAGCTGAGATAGAGACGCAGCAACCACGTGGTCTGCGGCAAGCGGCTCTTGGTGGTGTACGGCAGGAGCCGCGGCTTCAGGTGCTCGATGCAATAGCCACTGAGTTGCAAGGCTTCGCTGAAGCTGGCGTGACTAAGCGCGACGTGATGATCGAAGAAGTCCCAGTACTCCTTGTACGCGTACCGTATGTTCGGCTGGATGGCGATCAATCGTCCCCTCGGTACGAGGATACGGCGTATCTCGCCCAGGATGTTCAGCACGGCGTGCTTGTCGCGCAGATGCTCAAAGAAGTTGCTGCAAAAGACCACGTTGGCGGTGGCGTCGGCGACGTTGCCGAGGACGGCGTGCACATCGCCGACGATGACGTTCACGCCCTCGGCCGCGTGCTCGCGTACGGCCGGATTTTCATCGATGGCGACCTTGTGCGCGCAACGGACGGTATTGATGAACTCGCAAAAGCCTGCGCCGACGTCGACGACGGTGTCGGTGGGCTCGACGTAGCGTTGCAGGACGACGCGACAGAGTACCTCCCATAACGCGGCGCGCCGCTCCTGATCGGCGGTGGCGAAACGTTGGCGATAGAGCTCCCCGGGCTGAACCATCAGGACGCAGCACTAGCGAGGCTGGGCCTCGGGCCGAAAGTCCAGCGCGACCGCTCCTCGTTGCGTCGCTGTGTCCTGCCATCGCGAGAGCTCGACTCGCGCGTAACCCGTTCCCACGAGCAAGGAGCCTAGCACATCCCGTGTGCAAATCCCGCAACCGTCTTCTGGTACTGCCTCCACTGTTTAGAAATCGTTCTTGTCGAGCATGTCGATCACAAGTTGGGTTGTGTTGTTGGTTCCCACCGTGTCTCCGCCCGGACCGCTGACCGAATGCCGTGGCGCCGCCGAGGGGTTGCCTTCGTCGTTGCACGTCGAACTCGGGCTCTTCAGCGTGCTCGGGCAGGCGCCGTCGGTTCCAGTGCAGGTATTCGCTGCGTAGCAGTCCGCGCCGGTCGTGCGGCACGTGGTGCCACTGGTGATCAAGGTACAGGCGGCCGTGCAACACGACGTGCTCGTGCCGCTGGCGGTGCCGAATTGAATCGTGCCCTTACTACCAATGGGCTACTGTACGTGGCACCATCGATCTTGACGGAGAAGGGCAACGTGACGCCCGCGATCCCGTCATCGCTGCTCAGGCTCAGCAGTCCCAAGACGCCGCTGATGTCGGCGGGGCTGGAGGCCATCAACGCGAACATGGTCACCTGCCCGATGTTGGTTTCCCTGGGTCTGCATGTCGTCCCAATACGCCGCGAGGAACGGGTTGGTGTGCCTCGACGTTGGCAGGCAGTCGTTGGCCGGATCACTGGTGCCTTGGGTGTTGCCGCCGAACTCGATCCAGCCGTTGCTGGAGAGCGTCAGGGTGGTGTAGCTCGTGCCTTCAATGACGAACGAAAGGGCAGGGTGATGGGCGGGCGTCAAGTGAATTCTGTGCCCCTCGGGCGGCTTTTTCCCGCCAAACGCAACACCTGGTTTCGGGTCCCTGGTTCAGGAATATCCAGGAGAATCAGTGACCCGAAACGAGAAACCCGAAGCCGGAAACTCAAAGCCCAATAGCGGAATTTGGCGGGCAAGCCCCCAGGCTTCGCTGACTGGACGATGACCATCAGCCGAGCTCGTCGATTGCCGCGGCGACGACGCGCGCTTGGCCGAACATGCCGCTGATCGTCCGATCCGACGGATAGAGCTGGGTCGAATCGGTCAGCAGCAGCCCGCGGATGCGCGAGCGCACCGGCGGGATACGCCGCGCGAAGTTGGTGGTGCAAATCGCTTGCGCAAAGCGATCGCGGAACACGCGGTAGCCGAGCACCCAGTCCGGCGTCAGCTCGGGGCGCACCACTTGCAGGCCGGCCAGGCACTCCTGAAACAGGTCCGTATCGCGCTGCGCGAAGCGCGCGTGCCCAGGCGGCAGGTAGAAGGGCACGTAGAGCAGGTGTGGATGGTGCGCGTCGCTGCGGGGGTTGAGGTTGGTGTATTCAATGAAGCCGTTGAACGGCGCGCGCTCGTCGTTGACGTTGATCCAGAAGCCGTCGGTCAGCGGTTGGCGCAGCTTGAGGATCAGGCAGACGACGGTGATGTACTCGATGCTGGTGATGTCGCCGATCTGCGCCACCGCGGCCCGTGGCAGCAGCCGTGCCAGGAGGGGCAACGGAGCCGTCGAGATCACCGCGTCGAAGGGCCGGTGTTGCCCGCCGATGGTGAGGCCGGTGACCTGGTCGCCGGCGACCGTGATGGCTTCGACGGTCACGGCGGTGTGCAGCCCCACCCCCTGCTGGCGGAGCGTGCTGGTCAACGCATCGAGCAGGATGGGCGTGCCACGTTTCAAGAACCCGAGCTGCTCGCGCGCCAGGATGTGCGTCCGCGAGCGCGCCATGCGATGCACCCGATGCCAGATCCAGGACGCCGAGATTTGATCGTAATACGATCCGAACTTGATGCGCAGCAACGGCTCCCAAATCACCGTATAGGCTTCGCGCCCGATTTGCTCGATGAGCCAATCGTGTGCCGTCATTGCCTCGTAGCGTTCCCACGATTGCGCCGAGCGCGAGAGCGCGACGTTGAGCCCGAAGCGCAAGCGCGCGCGCAGCGACAGTGGCCGGAAGCGCAGCAGATCCCACGGTGTGCCGAACGGATACAGCTTGCCGTGGTAGAAGAAGCGCATCTTTCCGGGGCGCCACTCGAGCTCGTCAGACAAGCCGAGCGCCGCCAGCATGTCGATGAGATCCGTATCGTCGCGGCAGACGAAGTGGTAGTACTTCTCGACCTGCATGCCGTCGAAGTCGAAGCAGCCGGCGAGGCCGCCGAGCGCCGGTGCTTGCTCGAACACGTCGACACCGTGGCCACGCTGCGCCAAGATGTGGGCACAGCCCAAACCGGCGACGCCACCGCCGACGATGCCGATGCGCATGAGTTCAGCGGCCTCCTGTCCAGGAACATGAACAAGCGCATGCTGTCATTCCCGCAATCTTCAAGCGGGAATCCATCCCTACGGGTTGCAACCGCAGGCTCATGGGCTTCTTCGCCTGGCGCAGTCCGACTTTGCAGCGCCTAGCGACCAACGGGAGCGGTCCTTGGAAAGGATGCCGGCCGCAGGCCCGGCTGCGGGCCTTAGCGCCATTGTTCCCCGTAGGCGGTGGCCAACATGCGATCCTTGCGCCCGCGGCCGATGCCGAGCAGGTAATACCAGATGCCATAGTAGGCCAGCGTTGCATTGCAGCAGAGTTGAAACAGCGGCGTGTCGAAGAACAACCGGCGCAGTGACGGGCGCTGCCGCAGGACCAGCTCGAGCCACGAGACCAGGTTGTGATGCGCCGGGATGAAACGCAGATTCAACGACGCATCGTCGTCGCCGCGCGTCGTGATGTTCTGCAGCGTGGCGGTGCCGAGTCCGGCGGCAACGCATTCGGCGAGGTGAGCGATCTGCGCCGGGTCGAAGCCCATCAGTTTCGCCGCCACGGCATCGAGGGCCACGGCGTCACCCGAGGCGAGCACGCGGTTGACCAGCTTGGGGATGCCGGACTTCGGGCTATTGCCTTCCAAACCGATGGTGGCATCCATCACCGCGAAACACGGTCGCGCCACCGTATTGATATCCGCCAACGCCGCGTCGAGCACCAGGTGATAGTTGTGCCGGAACATTGGCAGGCAGCCCCACTGATTCTTGATCGCGCCGGTAATCACTGTCTTGTTGTGCGTCTTCATCACCGGCACGGTCACCAGCTGGGTGCGCAGCAAGATCTCCGGTACCTGCAACTCCTTCAGCACTCGTCCGTTCGGCAGCGGCACCGTGCGCATCTCAGTATGGGTCATGTTTACCCAGGTCAGATCATAGTCGCGGCAGACCCGATCGATCCGGTTCAGATGAAACGCCTTCTCGACATTGACCACGACCTGGTCCGATTCCACGACGTGGATGGTTTCCACCCAGTCACGGATCGTCCGCACCACCCCTTCGAGCACCCAGGGCGATGTGGTAGCGCCCGGCAGAAACAAGTCCCAACCGAGGTTCGGCTTGAGCGCGATTGCAGCGCCGCGCGGAATGTAGTTGCGCCATTGCGCCAGGTCCATCGCGCGCTGGACGCTGTCGAGAACCGCGCCGCGAGCGGACGCACCAGGAGAAACGCGAACAATGCTGACGGCGGAATTCATCGGCGTGGCAGAGGATAGCCGCGCGCCGCGCGACCCTGCAACCGCATCACCGTCGTCCCCGCGCTGCCGTCCGCCGTCGCCCAGCCCCGACAGTGGCCGCGGCGGCGCGCTGGCACCCACCACGAACTTGAGATAAAAACGTCCGACGTCTGCAACGTCCCCGGTACGGAGGGGTGGGTGAGCGGTTCAAACCACCGGTCTTGAAAACCGGCGACCCGCAAGGGTCCGCGAGTTCGAATCTCGCCCCCTCCGCTTCTCAGTCCGCGATTTTCGGGAGTCTCCGGAGACTTCGCAAGAATCCGCGCCGGTGCGGCGCTTCACGCGGAATCAGGGGGCCAGAGACCCCTCGTTCTGGCGGCGGACGCCGGAAGAAACCGGGGAAATCTCTGATGGGGATTTCGGTGGTCCCTTTTCGCGAGGTTCGCGAACAGCTGGCGAATCGATACGGAGTGGGCTGGGTCCCGTGCGTGCGAATGGTCCGACTCGGCGGGCTACCCAATACCGAGTGCCTGCTGCTGCGCGCTCCAAAGGGCAGGGAGGTCGAGTTTCCGGGTGAGGGCGAGCGCCGCGAAGTTCTGCGGGGGAGATCCGCGGGCAGGGATCCGGCGATTCCTTTTTTGCTTGAAACTTCAGCACGATCGAGTTTTCGGGACCCACAGGCCAGCACGACCGGGGCGACATAGGGCGCTCCGAGGAGGTTCGCCTCCTGAGCGGTCTCGTCTACAGCTGATCGGCCCGGCCATCCGTGATCGGCCACTTTCGTGAAAACGATGGCGGCGCGACTGGTCGCCTCGTGCCAGTAGCGTGCGATTGGTAGTACCCCTTGAAGGGAGACCGCTGGCTCGACGGAGGCGTCGCCGCGGCATTCGAGGTACTCCTCGTCGAACGAAGCATACGGAATAGCCCACTCGCCTTCTGGGGCCGGGGAGCAGCGATAGGTGACGTTGACGGTGGTGTCGCCGAGGATGATAAGATTAGTCCCCTTGGCCTTCGCAGCGGAACTTCTGGCGGGTCCCCCCCTCCTCTTGCTCACACGCGTAGTCGTGTCCTTCATCACGCTCACCCTCCTTTAGAACGGCGTCAGTGATCTTCCTCTTCCGCGCGATCTTGGAACCCCTCCCATCCACCTCAGCCGCGTCGGGTATCACCCGACGCTCTCTGCGCATTGATTCCTGGGTGCGGTGGGCCTTTCTACAGCCTCAACGCCGCGGCTCAGGCGCGGAGGGCGCCAGGCCAAGCCGCCCGCCGTCGCCTTGAGCCGTACAGTTAGACCAGTTCCGCTCAGGGATGATCGCTTGAACGCCACACACCCACTTCGTGCCGACAACCATTTCCTCATGTTATCTCAGAAGCTATTTGAATCCCAACAGAGGGACTCTCCATTCACCGGCAAGGTCACAATCCACCCGGTGGAGTTCGGCAGACATATCGACCAATCGAGCTATGGTCGAGGCGACTTTTTCCGGATCCCTGGCATATACAAGATGTCTATTGAGAACATTGTGAAGATGCTGCAGCCAAGACTCAAGTTGCACTTGTATGGTCGATTCGCGAGGCAACTTGTCCTGAATATTCGGCTCTAATATATAGTCTAGATGCACTGCCCGATAGCCAGCCTCGCGCGGAGCACGCGTAGTATCCTCGCGTCTCGCTAGAACTAAGCTCGACTGTGCAGCCCACGCATAAATCACTCTCTCCAAAAGCGGTATGCAACCAATGTGTAAACAGAGTATCCGTATCCCAATGAAGTCGTTGATCGGTAGCCCTCTCGGATATCCGCTGGCTCTCCTGGAGAGCTTTGCCTGCATAGCTTCGCGAGTCTTAATTCGAAAAGTGATCCCTCCAGTGTCATTGTCAACGATGGCCTCCTCTGCATGCTCGGAACGCACGATCCGCCGTATCTCAACGGCAGCGTGATGCGCGAACCGCTTTGCCTCCGGTATAGCTGCTACCAGGACATCGATGACATCTCGCTTCGTCATCGAAGTACCTCGGCCGGCAATTCATCGAGCTCGTCAGCCATAAGCCTCAACACACGTATTTCCAGGAGGCCGGAGGCAACAGCAGGCGCAAATTGCCGTTTCAAATCGTAAATGCTGTCGTC
>CAZTDK010000197.1:0-9370 GCA_964611965.1 uncultured Binatia bacterium (SeqCode)
AAGACGAGCCAATCGATGACGACCGCATACGAGCGCAGGCGCGGCTGCCGCAAGAGCCAGTAGGCGCATCCAGCTAGAGTTGCGCTAAGCACTCTGAGCCCGAGCAGTTGTGGCTCCACGGCGTGTCGGTTCCAGAGGTCGGCGACGGTGAACATCAGCATGCCGCCGATGAGCGCGGCCAGGGCGATACACCCTCGCCGTACGAACAGTCGGTCGATGGCGGCGTGGACGTGCTGCCGGGCATCGTCATACACTCGCGGGGCTGTCAAGGCCGCCGCGTCCGCGATCGCCGTCATGGCAGCGGCACCGTGAAATGGAAAATGCTGCCCCCAGCCGGGTTGGGCGTTGACCACAACTGTCCCCCGTGCGCTGCGACGATGGAGCGGCTGATGGCGAGTCCCATGCCCAGACCCCTGAGCTTGGTGGAGACGAACGGCGCGAACACGCTTTCACCCATGCCGGGGTCCAAACCGGTGCCAGTGTCGCAAACGGAGACCTCCACCGTGGAGGCATCGGTGAGGCGCGTGTGCACGGTCAGCATTCGCAGCTCGGTGGGGACCCCATGCAGCGCGTCCAGCGCATTGAGCAACAAGTTCAGGACGACCTGCTCGAGTTGGACGCGGTCCCCGTGCACCAGCGGCAACTGCGGCGCCAAGGCGAGTTGCAAGGGCAACTCCGGGTGCCGCGCTTCGATGATACGTGCGGCGTTGCGGGTCACCTCATTGACGTCGACCCCATCGCGCATCGAGCTGTCCTTGCGAACCAGCCGGCGTAGATCACGGAGCGATTCGGCGGCGCCCAGGGCTGCGGCGGTGACCGGGGCGATACGCTGCGCGAACGCGGCCGGATCAATGCGGCCGGACCGGAGCGCTTGCCGGCAGTCGCGCGCGATGGCTGCAATTGCGGCGAGAGGTTGCCGCAGATCTTGGGCCAGACCGGTCGACATCTCGCCGATCGTGCTGAGCCGCAAGGCGTGCGCCAGCTCAGCCTGATGCTGTCGCAAGGCCTCCTCGGTGCGCCTGAAGCCCGTAATGTCCTTGGTGAAGATCACGACCCCGGAAACCCTTCCGCCCTCCCTGACCGGATTCAGAGAGATCAATATGTGATAGGGCGCGTCGGCGATGGTGATCGGATGCTCGACGACGAGGTGCTGCCCCGACAGCGCCTGCTCGTAGCGCGCCCGCCAGTAACGGCGCGTCTCCGGTGGTAGACAGGCGTCGAGCGACATGCCGATCTCCGGGTGCGTGCCGAACAATTCCGGGAAGCGGCGCCTGACCACCCAGTTCAGGGCGGTAAACCGGTAATCGCAATCAAGTGACCAGATGGCCTCGTTGCTGCTTTCGATCACCGAGGAGAGCAGCGTTTCCGTCCGTCGCAGCTGGTCTTCCATCTGTTTGCGTTGGGTGATGTCTGTGGAGATACCGCACAACCCATAGATCTCACCGGCGGCGTCTCGCAGCGGGACCTTGAGGGTCAAGTAGGTCCGTGTGCCCTCGGAATCCGTCACCGTATCCTCCGCTTCCAAAGGCTGGCGGGTTGTCAGGACGAGGCGATCGTTGGCTGCGGAGGCGGCCGCGGTCGCAGCAGGAAAGAAGTCCGCGGCTGTCTTGCCGATGATCTGCTCCCGCGGGACGCCGAAGTGGCGTTCTCCTCGGGTGCCCATGAAGCGGTAGTGGCCGGCGAGGTCCTTGACGAAAATCAACGCACTCGAGTTGTCGACGATGTCCCGCAGTTGCTGCTCGTTCCGATGCAGCGTCAGTAACGTCGCCTCGTAGGCGGCGATCTGACGCTCGAGGTCTTGTCTGGTCGTTTCGAGCAGCGCGGTCCGCTCGTTCACCACCTGCTCGAGGTGTCGGTGGAGCGTCGCGGTCTGTGCTTCGGCGCGCACGCGCGCCATATTCTCGCCGTGCATCGCTTGCCAGGTTACCTGCCGTTCGTAGGTGATGACGACCGAGACGATCAGCGTCAGCACCGCGGCCGCGATGGCTTGGTAGCTGACCGGAATCGTCGACTCGCTTGGCACCCAGTGGAGGTTTGCGGCGATGGCCACTCCGGCACACGCGGCTGCCACCAGTTGGGCGCGTATGCCCCAAGGAAAAAGCGTTGCCGTCACCAAGAGGGCGCCGACGCACATGATCACCGCACCGTGTGAGTCTCCGGTGGCGATCCCTGAGAGCGCAAGCATGGTACACAGCCCGACGGGGACTGACCAGGCAACAACGGTGGCGTACGGCTTGATGCGCGTCCACCGGGTGAGGGTGTAGACGAGCGCGAGCAGCCCGAGATCGATTGCCTTCAACCGCAGCAGCAGGGCCGGGGCGACATCTCCGACCGATAGGTCGGCGAAGGTGGTCAGCACGACCGCGCCGGTGACCATGGCCAGAGCGACGCGCACCCCTTGCAACAGCGCGGCTTCAGGTTCCGTGCGGGCCTGTCGGTCCAACTCTTCGGTCACGGACGTCGGAGCGCCGCTGGGGGGTCGGTGTTGCCTTCGCATCTCCGCTCGGTGTGGGGGCGTCACGCTATGCTGTTGAGTTACGGGGCGCAAACGAAAGCTTGCGATCTACGGCGCTCCATCTGACGGTCTCGCACGCAGATGCCAATGAATACTGAACACAAGCACGATGACCCACAGGGTGGATATCGTCGATACCACCGCCGTACCGACCGCGTGTTGTAGCGCGGAGGCGGTGACGGGACGGGGGAGGGCAATGAAGCCGGTTGCGGCGCCGACGCAGGTTGAAATGGTGAACATCGCGATCACGATGCGCGCCCGTGTCGACGGGGCGAACGCGGGCGTGGTCTCCATTGGCTGTGGTGCGGCTCTGCTGAGCCAGCCCTTTACCCACCAGGTCAGGAACAAAATACCGAGGACGGTGCTCCCGTGCTGCAACACCTTGTAGAGCACAATCTGAAACGCCCCCACCGACAAGACCGGGGTGCGAAGAAATCCGATAGCACGTACCGCGAGCCCATCCTCGTGGGTGAAGGCATCCCACCCGAGATGGCTCAGTGCGCCGAGGAGCAGCGACGCCCCTACCCATCGCCATTCGACTGCGGGCAGCCGCCCGGGGACGCACAGCAGGCTCGCCAGACGGCCGGCGACGCGTGCCGGCAACAGGGAGGCCATCGGCCGTTCCAAAATGAGATGGAAGAGCACGTAGGTCGCAAATCCTACCGGCAAACAGAACCACAGTAGACCAGCCAAGCTGTGACTTTCCGTGCGCGTAACGCCGAGTGGCAGATAGTAGGCCAGATCTGGCGCTACACTGCCAATCACCAACGCGGACGGAACGAGGCGGCCACGATCTATACGCGCGAGCGGAATGACGGCGGCCGGGTGGGCCAGAGTAAACGGCATGGTGGCTCGATAATGCCAGAGTGTGTATGCACAAGGCGAGCGCATCACACCCTGCATCGTTGCGGTCCCGCGATCAACCGCCTGGCGGCTGCATCGCGCGGCTCGCTTGCAGCGACGACGTCAACGGCAGTAGTCAACGGGTGGGAGAACGTGCATGAGCGGGACGGAGAATGACATCGACCTGGTTACCGGCGCCTTCGGCTTCGCGGCGACGCATCTCATCGCCATGCTGCTGGCCCGCGGCCGCAGCGTCGTGGCCATCGACCTGCCCGCCGTTTTGCAAGACGGGCGCCGCCGCCAGTTGGCCACCCGCCTCGGTGTCGATCTGGCGCACCCGCGGCTCGCGTTGGTGGCGGCCGACCTCCTCGAACCGAACAGCTTGACGCCGCTGTTTACGCGGCCCATCCGCCGCGTCTTTCACACGGCGTCGCTGTACGACTACAGCGCCCCGCTCGACCGCTTGCGCCGGGTCAACGTCGACGGCACGCGCAACCTCCTGGCCTGCGCCGTCGATGCGCGGCTCGAACGCTTCATCCACTGGAGCACCTGCGGCGTCTTCGGCAAGCCCTACACCGCTGCGTACGGCAAGCGCTGCAATCTGCCGTTCACCGAAGAGTCGTCGTCTCCCAAGAACACGCCCCTCGGGACATCGGGGCCGGCGGGCACGCATATCGTGAATGACTACTCGATCACCAAATGGGAGCAGGAGCAACTGGTCTGGCAGGCGCATCGCGACCACGGCTTGCCGGTGACAGTGATACGTCCGGCGCCGATCTATGGGCCGGGTAGCAACTATGGACACGGCGGCATCATCCTGGCCGTCGCCCACGGCCTGGTGCCGGTGATCCCCAATGATGCGCGCAATTTTATTACTGCCTCCGTGCACGTCAGTGACCTCACCGAGTTTGCCTGCTGGGTCGCCGAGCAACCCGGTACCATCGGCGAGGACTACAACGTCGCCGATAACAGCGTCATCTCGTATGCCGAGTTCCTGCACTACATCGCCCTGCTCGTCGGCCGCCGCATGTGGGACATCCCGTTCCTGATGATGCCGCTGGCGCGCTGGCTGGGCATCCGCGGCGCCACGCTGTGGACCGCGCTCGAGCGCCGCTACGGCGTCCCGCGCTTGCGCGTGTTCGAGGTGCAGTCGGCGACGTACATGGCGTCGTCGTATTGGATTTCGAACCGCAAGACTCAGCGCGCCGGGTTTGTCTATCGCTATCCGGACGTGCGCGAAGGCCTCAAGGATACGGTGGCGTGGATGCACGATAGCGGGTGGTTGTGAGCCGTGCGGAAACAGAGGAGGAAAATGGATAACCGAGAACCGGGAATTGAGAATGGAAAACGGGCGAATGGATGTAACGGGCCATTTGCCGGTTCTGAATTCCGGGTTCCCCATTCCCGGTTTTCCATTGTCGTCTCTCGTCCGTTTTCAGGATGCCGGGTCAGTCATCGACTCTTGTATGGTCTTGTTGTCCTCGTAACCCTCGGTGCCTCGGCGCGTGCCGCGACGCTGATCGACGGTGGCGAGCATATGTTTGGCGCCACCAACATCAACGCGGTTACAGGACACGGACGCCTGACGGCCGGCTTGTCAGCCGACGGTGACGTCACCGTCTTGAGCTGGCCGAGCCCGAGCTATGCCGATCAGCTCGGCTATATCTCGTCCAACGACATCGAAGCGCGCTCTCTGCCGCGTCTCGGCGCGCCTGAGGGGGCGGGCCTGTTCGTTGGCTTGCTGATCGAGACGAATGACGGGAGCCGCGAGGTTTCGTGGCTACGCGATCGGAGCCGCTGGCAGATCGCTCAATCGTACGGCGATGACGACGGGGCGAACATCGTCACACGATATACCAGCGCGGATCTCGGTGTGACGGTTACGCTGACGGACGCGATCCAACCGCCGGTGACGAATGTTGCGGATATCCTGGTGCGCCTGGTGAACGTAGCGCGCGCCGTCGGCAGCCCCGTCTCGAAGGCGTGGCTGCTCACCTATGCCAATCTCTCGCCCACCCCAGCGAATTCACGCTTGGCCGAGTTGCCGATCGTGGATTGGTTGCTCGATGGCAGCAACGATTTTGCCGCCGTCTGGGATTCGAGCGCTAATGCGGTGGTGCATTTTCATCCGGCGAACCAGCTCGTCTACACCAAGCTCACGGACGTGTTGATCCCACCGCAAGTAGCGTACGGACCACTCGGGGAGCAGCTGAAGATGCCGTCGCCGGATGCCGCGACATTGGCAAACCTGGCGGCGACGTTGGATGACCATTACGCCGCCGGCAGCTACGTCGCGCTGACCACCAAACCGGCGCCCGATCAGCACCAGATCGGCTTCGATGGCTCGGGCCTGTGCGCGGCGCGCGCGTCATTCGCCGATAACCTGATCGCGCTACCGACGCACTTTCCGGGCGTGCAACTGCCCATCGATCCGGCCCTCATCAACGCGCTACGCTGCCCGACGGGTGCAACGATGCGGCAGCGCCAGGGCTGGATTTACGATGCGACCGACGCGCTGCAGGATGCCGGCGACGGTGAGCTGCAGGGCAGCAACGTGGCGGCCGGCGAAGTCGATGAAGCGCTGCGCACCCCGTTGACCTTCGTTGCGGGCGACGCCACGGACGTCGCACAGGCGGCGGTGGTGCTGGCGTGCGCATCGACCGGCGCCGCAGCGCGCGCGGGGGCAGCGGATGTGCAGTGGCCGCTCGGCCCCGCAGCGATCGCTGCCGCGTCGTCGGATGCGGTGACCGGATGGTTGGCGGGCTTGCGCCTGCCGGTGTCCGCGCCCGCGGATGCGCTCGCGGTCGCGCGCCGCGCCTTGATCAACCTGCGCGTCGGCACCGACGCGGCCACGGGCGCCGTGGTTGCGTCGATCGCGCGCCAGCCGCCGTACTATCTCGACTGGCCTCGCGACGGGACGTTCTTCAACGTCGCGCTCGACGTGTCCGGGCAGACGGCGCTCGCCGGACAGCGCGCCGACTTGTATCTCGATTGGCAGCGGCGCAGTGCGGTGCCGCCGACATTGCCCATCGATCAGCCACCGCCGCGCGATCCGACGACGGGCAAGACGGCCACCTATCCGGCGGATAGCTGGGAAATGAACTACTACCCGGACGGCCTCGCCGGCGCCCGATTCGCTTTGAGATCGACAATACCGCCTTGGTGCTGTGGAGCATCGTCGGTCATGTCGGTTGGGTGACCTCGAATCGTAGCGCGTACCTGGCGCAGCGTTGGGACGCGATTGCCCGCGCGGCGAATCTCCTGGCGCGTTGGCGTGATCCGGCCACCGGCCTGCAGGCTCCTGCCAGTGAGGACGACAACCTGGCGTACACGCAGACGCTGCACGGTGCCGTGACCGTGTTTGGCGCGCTCGACATCGCCAGCCGTGCCGCGCGCTGGTTGCGCCATGACAGCGACGCCGCCCGCTGGGAACAGCGCGCCTGCGAGCTGCGCAACGCCATCGGGCAACAGCTCTACGATCCGGTCGCGCAGCGCTTTGTCAGAGCCCCCGGCGATCACTTCGACGCCGCGTCCGCACCGACTGAAGAAACCGCCTGGCTCGTGTGGCCGACGCACCTGTTGCCCTGGGACGATCTCCGCATCACCCCGCAGATCGCCAGCGACCTGACGATCATCGGCCCGACGGTTCGCCTCGAAAGCGATGGTGGCTCTTATTTCATGAAGACCACTGCTGCCGCCGCCCTCGCGCGCGGAGCAGATCCCATCCTCGGGCCGATCATTGCCGACTTCCGCGACGGCATCGCACAATTCCATGCGACGCCCGCGACGCGGCAATTCGGCGAGGTGATGGTCGTGGTTGAGGATACTGACGGCCGCCACGCCTCCCAGCGCGTTGCCACGCCGCACCTGTGGGAAGGCATTCTCTTCTACTTGACCGCGATGGCGTTGGAAGACCCGGGTGCCTTCGACCGCTACGAAGCGGTCCTGCCGGCATCGCAGGTGCCGCCCATGGGTGCCGCGTGTCCGGTGCTGTGCGCCGGTGACTGCGACGGCGACGGTGTCGTGACCATCGATGAGTTGCTCGTGGGCGTCAACATCGCGCTCGACAACACCCCCGCGAGCGCCTGTGCTTCATTCGACACCAGCGGCGATGGCGCCGTGACGATTGATGAGCTGCTCGACGCGGTCGCGCACGCGCTCGGGGGATGTGGGCTTGAGGGCATGAGGGCGTGAGGCCCCCAAGCCCCTCACGACCCCTTATCAATCCGATACCGCCGCAACTCCGGCAGGGTCACCGCGACGATTGCCAACACAATCAGACAGCCGACACCGCCGCTGACCACGGCAAACGGGGCACTGGTGAGCGCGGCGACGAAGCCGGACTCGACGGCGCCGAGTTGGTTCGAGGCGCCGATGAAGATGAAGTTCACCGAGCTCACTCGGCCGCGTAGCGCGTCAGGTGTTGAGAGCTGAATGGTCGTGCTGCGCATGACCACGCTGATCTGGTCGGCGACACCGACAGCCATGTAGGCCAGCACGGAAAGCGGGAACCAGCGCGAGAGTCCGAAGACGATCGTCGCCAGGCCATAGGCGACGACGGCGATCATCAGTGCGCGACCGGCGTGCCGGATTGTGGGGACCGTGATCAACACCAAGGAGGTGAGTAGCGCCCCGAGCTCGAGCGACGAGGTCAGCAGGCCGTAGCCGCGGGCGCCGACGTGCAGAATCTCGTTAGCGTAGATCGGCAGCAGCGCGTTGGCGCCGCCGAAGATCACCGCAAACATGTCGAGGGTCATGCACCCGAGGATGACGTGTTGCCGGCGTACGAAGGACAGACCTTCGCGGATGGCTTGCCAACTCACGGCACGTTGGCTGCGCTCGGTGTGCTGTGGATGGATGAACGCCAGCATGCTGAGCGAGCCGAGAATGAGGGTTCCATAGACGGCATAAACGGTGCCGATACCGGATTCCGCAATGATCAAGCCGCCGGTTGCCGGACCGGTGACGAAGGCGAGTGCCTGCGCGGTGGACGCGATCGTCACGGCGCGCGGGAAGATGTCGCGCGATACCAGCGTCGGCAGCAGAGCGGCGCGCGACGGACTGTCGAAGGCCGCCGCGGTCGCCACCAGCAGGATGAGCGCATAGATCAAGGGCAAGGTCACCAGGCCGCTGCGGGTCAGTAGGAAGAGCACCGCCGAGCACAGCAATGGAACGACTTGCGCCAGCATCATCACGGTGCGCCGATCGTAGCTGTCCGCCACCGCGCCACCGACGAGGGTGAGCGTGAGCGCGGGGATGAACTGCACGAGACCAATCAAGCCGAGATGAAATGCGGAATGCGACAGATCAAATACATGCCAGGCGATGGCCGCGCGGAACATGGTCATCGCCGCGGCTGAGCAGAAGCGGCTGCCGAGATAGAACAGAAATGTCGGCGTCAGCACCGGGGAGGTGCGGAGCGGTCGCAGGGGCCCGGCGCCGTTAGTTTTCCGAGTCATCGGCTCGATGAAGAATTCCAGCAAGGGAATTGTCGTCATTCCCGCGAAAGCGGGAATCCATGAGCGCGCGTTCGGCACTGCTCCCCCTGGATGCCCGCTTTCGGGGGCATGAAGACTCCTGGCTTGCGCTCACGATACTCAACGAATTCACGACTCGGGAGACTAGCAGCCTGTCGGACTTGGCAGCCCGTAGCGACCAATCCTGCCCTGAGGCTCCCCGAAGGGGGGAGCGGGCCATAGAAGAGACGCCGACCGCAGGTCTAGATGTATTGGACGACTTCAAGCCGGTTGCCGTCGGGATCGCGTGTGAAGAAGCGGCGCACGCCGGGAATGTCGCGCTCGGTTTCGAACACCGCGCCGGCGGCTTCCAAGACCGTGCGCGCTGCGTCGAGGTCTGCGACCAGGATCGCCAGGTGGGCTCGACTCGCCGGTTTGGGCGGGCCGACGGAGACGTGCAGCTGCTTCCCATCGGGAAATCGAAACCACGCACCGGATGGGCCCGGTGTGCCCGCGCGTGGGATCTCCTCCAAGCCGAAGTGGCGGTAGAAGACGA
>CAZTDK010000198.1:0-9361 GCA_964611965.1 uncultured Binatia bacterium (SeqCode)
CGTATTCGCGCGTCTCGCGGTAGCTGATGCTCTCGACGAACTCGTCGGGCTCCAGGTCGCCGAACTGTCGCTGCCATTTCTCGACGGCGGTTTCGCCGCCATTGTAGGCCGCCACCGCTTTGATCGGGCCGCCGAAGCGGCTGAGCAGCTCGCGCAGGTAGCGGACGCCAAGCGCAATGTTGATGTCCGGTTGCGTCAGCTCGGCGGGAACGACGTGCATCCCATTGGTGGTGGCGACGCGTTCCGCGGTTCCGGGCAACAGCTGCATCAAGCCGCGCGCGTCTGCTGATGAGCGTGCCTCGGGATCGAACAAGCTCTCCTGGCGCATCACGGCTTCGATGAGCAACGGGTTGACCGCCGTGAATTGTGACTCGCGCTGCACCGCGCTCCAAAACGCCAACGGGTAGGTGAGCCGGGTGCGTTCCGACGCCGGCAGCTCGGCGCTCTCGCCCAGGCGCCGCAGCAGGCGCACCGACGCGGCATACGCGTCGATGGTCGCGTACCCACGAAACACATACTGCAAGGCGGCCTCGTCGGACGGGTGCTCGCGTTCAATCGCCGCCAATTCACCGCGTGCGAGGCTGACGGCGCCGGTGGCGCGCAGCTCTTCCCAGCGTTGCACATGGAAGGGATCGTTGAAGGGAGCGGGGCCAGGCTCCGGTGGGTTGGGGGCGGCGACCGTCATCGGGGTCACCAGCGGCGCATCGAGGTCGCCGCGCAGTCGGCGTTGGGCCCACATCGCGTAGTAGCCATTCGGGTCGCGTTGCACGATGGTGCGGTACAGCGCGCGCGCTTGCGCGTCACGGCCGGCGTGACCGAGCGCGCGCGCTTGCCAGTAGGCGGCATCGTGGGTTTGCTCTGTCGTCCCCTCGGCAACCTTGGCAAATGTCACTGCGGCCGCCGCCCAGTCATGGGCTCGATAGTGAATCCAGCCAATGCGCCAGCCCGCCTCGCCTGCCAACTTGTTGCGTGGAAACCGGCGGACGAGCTCGCCATACGTGCGGATCGCGGCGTCCGCGTCCCCGGCCTTCTCGTGGATGCGCCCGCTGGCGTACAAGGCCTCGGCGACGCGCGCATCGTCGGGAAAGCGCCGCCGCAGTTGCTCGTAGGCTTGCAGCGCCACCACGTCGCGATCACGGTTCCAGAGAATCGTCGCCATGCGGAACCAGGCGTCGGGAGCGGCCGGGCTGTCCGGATACCGATCGGTGAGACGCCAGAGCGCGCTGACTGCCGGTTCGACCTTTCCCTCGCCATACAGCGCGTCGGCCTGCACGCGCGTGGCGTCGGCCGGGTCAACACCATCCGGCTGTTCGAGAATGGCCGCGGCCGCGCTCTGCGCCGCGCCGTAATCGTGCTCTGCCAGAAGGAGGCGCGCTTCCTCCAATCGACCGCCGCCCGTTGGCATCAATGCCGGATCCTGCTTGCGCAGCGCCGCCACATGCTCCCTCGCGGTTCGATCAACGGCCGAGCCGGGAGCATCGTGTCGCAGTGACATGAAGGCGAAGTACGCCGCGGAGACGTTGCCGCTGCGTTCGTCGGCTTCGGCGAGAGCCAGGCGTGCGTGTTGGACCGTGGCGGCATCAGGTGCGGTCAGGGCGCGTTGCAGCAGCGGTCGGGCGTCGTCGATCCGCCCGGCGCGCACCAGCAGCTCCCCGAGCTCCAGCGCCGCGGGGAGCGCCTTCACGCTTGGCGGATAGTCGTGCAACAGCCGGCGGAAAGCGGATTCCGCCGCGGCGGAATCTCCACGGCGCTCCTGCAGCACGCCGACATAGTAGAGGTGATAGTCGCCCAGTTCCGGGTAGGTTTGCGTCAAGGCGCTGAAGATTGCCAAGGCAACCTCGCGGTCCCCGCGTTGGAAGGCCGCATAGC
The DNA here is from genome assembly GCA_964611965.1 of uncultured Binatia bacterium (SeqCode). Lineage (GTDB taxonomy): Bacteria > Desulfobacterota > Binatia > HRBIN30 > HRBIN30 > CAZTDK01. The sequence continues at coordinate 1,870 of CAZTDK010000198.1, forward strand.
CTTGGGCAAACGCCGCGCGCTTTTCCGCGAGCGTCTCGATCGGCAGCGCTGTGGACAGCCCGGGAGATCGAATCACCTGCGGCCCGCCGCAGCCCGTGACGAGCAACAGACCCACAACCATGACGAATCGACGCATGCCGGTGAGCGTTAGCATATCCGGCGAGGCGGCGCTGCGTACGCGGCTTCTCTTTCCAACCCCTTGCGCAAGGCGTCGACCTTTGGCCAACTACGCGAATGGCCGCCACGCTCATTCTCGCTTCGGCGTCGCCGCGGCGCCGCGAGTTGCTGGCGCAGTCGGGCCTCTTCTTCGAAGTCGTGGCCAGCGACATTCCCGAAGTGCCCGCGGCGGGGGAATCCCCCGAGGCATTTGCCCAGCGTGTGGCGCGCGAGAAGGCCCTGGAAGTGGCGCGGCAGCGGCACAGCGTGCATGTGTTGGCGGCCGATACGGTGGTCACAATCGACGGTGCTATTTTCGGAAAGCCACTCGATGCCGGCGACGCGCGGCGCATGCTGCGCGCGCTGTCGGGACGCACGCATCGTGTGCTGACGGCGGTGGCCCTAATTGATCCGCGTGGCCACGTCGAGGAGCTCCTGGTGGCGACCGAGGTCGAGTTCCAGCCGCTCACCGCGGCGGCAATCGACGATTATCTCGCCACGGGCGAGCCGTTTGACAAGGCCGGTGCGTACGCCGTGCAAGGGGTGGCTGGGAAGTTTGTGGTGCAGGTACGCGGGTCCTTGAGCAACGTCATCGGCCTGCCGATGGAGGCGGTTAGCGCGCTGCTGCGCCGGCACTTCCCACCACGTGGCGCAGAGTCGGGCGCATGACTGACGTTGCTTCGAACTGGCGGGCGGTCTGTGCGCGCGTCGCCGCGGCGGCGCGGCGCGCCGGGCGTGACCCGGGCGGCGTGCGCATCATCGCCGTTTCCAAGACCAAGCCGGTCGAGGCGATCGAGGCCGCAATCGCCGCCGGCGCCACTGATATCGGGGAGAACTATGTGCAGGAGGCTGCCGCCAAGATCGGCCGCATTGGCACTGCGGCGCGCTGGCACCTGATCGGCCACCTGCAACGCAACAAAGCGGTGCGCGCCGCCGAGCTGTTCGAGCTCATTCACACCCTCGACAGCGTCGCACTGGGCGAAGCGCTGTCTCGACACGCGCTCCGACGGGCGCAACCGCTTCGCGTCCTGGTCGAGATCAACAGCGGCGGAGAGGCAACGAAAAGCGGCATCGCGCCGGTCCATGTCGGCCCGTTGCTTGCGGCGTTGGGACTGCTTCCCGGGCTGCTGATCGATGGCCTGATGACTATCCCGCCGCCTGGTCCGACGGCGGAAAGCGCCCGGCGACACTTTCGCGGTCTGCGCGAGCTGCGCGACCAGCTGCGCCGCGATGCGCCGTCCAACGCGCCGTTGCGCGAGCTGTCGATGGGCATGAGCGACGACTTCGAGGTGGCGGTCGAAGAAGGCGCAACGATGGTGCGCGTCGGCCGGGCGATCTTTGGGGAACGGGAGGCGTAGGCGCCCCACGCCACGCGCCGCGTGTCATCGATGACGTTCTCGACCGCAAGGAACACGCCACCGTCCGGCAACGCCTCGTACGCCAGCTTGGTCAGAACTCTCACGCAAAGCCGCAGAAGCGCAAAGGCCCAGAGCTCAAGAATTGGAGAAAGGAAGTGGCTTTCGTAGGGTCATGCCTCGTGATGATGTTTTCTTTGGGCAAGGGTCCGGTGATTCTCCGCGTCCTTTGCGGCTTTGCGCCTTTGCGTGAGTGTTCTCTCTGACGCCAACCGCCGGCCCTAGCGTGAGACGGAATCCAGAAACTCCAGAACGACGCGGTTGAACGCCGCCGGCCGCTCGAGATTACTGATGTGCCCGCAATCAGCGATCCGTTCCAAGCGGGCGCCGCTGATTTCGCGGGCGATCTCTTCCGAGAGTACGGGTGGCGTGACGCGATCCAGCTCGCCAACCAGCACCAGCGTTGGCGCTGTAACTTCATGCAAGCGCTGGCGCGCGGAGAAGCTCATGACGGCGCGTGCGGCGCGTACGTACGACGCTTTGTCGTTGCGCGCCACGCGGTCGACGAAGTAGTTGCGCATCACCGGATTCACCGCGTCGGAGAACGCGTTGGTGATACGCGCCTTCGCAACCACCGGCATGACGTTGTCCTCGATGAACTGCAACGCGGCGCGTACGCCGTCGCGGTACTCGGCGGGCGTGGCGCACAAGGTGTCGGCCAGGACCAGCGATGCCACGGCGAGCGGATAGTCGAGGGCGAATTGTTGCGCTACCACGCCACCCAACGACAGACCGACGAGGTGCGCGTGCTCCACACCGAGGCGGCGCAGCAAGCGCACGACGTCCTGCGCCATTTCGGGAATGCCGAAGTCGCGGTCGGGCTTCGTGGATGCACCATGCCCGCGCAAGTCGAGGGTGATGACCGGGAAGCGCGCGCAAAATGCCGGCACCTGATAGAGCCAGAAGGTGTGGTCGCCACCCAGGCCGTGGATGAATACCACCGGTGCCGGGGCGGCCTTCCACGGCTCGACGTAATCGACAAGCTCGTAGAACAGATCGATGTCCCCGACACGCACGCACGGCATAACGTTTCCTCCAGCCGGCGGATGAGACCATACATGACTCTGTGCGGCAAGCGCGGGCGGCGCCTCGGGAAACGACAGACAATAGACGGTCAGGCGACAGACGGATTCACGCCATCAGCACAGTTCGCCATTCAGCCGGTCGGAGTTGGCAGTGCCTGGCGACCAACGGCAGCGACGCCCCGGAAAAGGCTCTGGCCGCCGGCCCGGAAAATCTTACATCGGCGGCTGCAACATTTCTCTCTGGACAGTGTTCGCGACCAGCTCACGAGGCGTGGGCGCGTTCGCGCCTTGGTGGCACAGATTGCGCTTTGACCACTCGACATGACGAACGCCGTGATTCATGAGGACCTGTTGCAGCCCGAGTCGACCCTGCCCGTTCAGTTCGCGCGGATGTGGCACGGCACGTTGCCCGTAAGTCCAGAGCGCGCCTTGCTCGTGAACATGCTGGCGCTGGCCGCCGACGATCTCGTCAAGTACCGGCACGCCCGCAAACGCCGCCAGCAGCGGTTGTACCGTGACGCCTTTCGCTGGGTGGCGTCGGACGATCGCAGTTGGCCGATGTCGTTCGTGAATATCTGCGAAGCGCTCAACCTCTCGGCACAACGACTGCGCGCCGAGCTTCTGCAGCTCGAGGTTCTGCGCGACGCCCAAGCTGCGTGAGGCCGCCCAGGCGGCGGACGTTTGCGGTGGCAACTTCACGCGCCACCGCCACCGGTGGCTGATGCTGCGGCGCAGACGATCCAGCCCATCGAAGCCGGGCTGTTCAGCCACCGGCCTCACGTCCACCCCAGCATCGGGCAACCTCTATTGACTTGAGTCAAACAGCCGCCTTAAACGTTGATTTGTGGCCACGCAGCGTCCGCGTTCAACTATGCCTGTATGCCGCGGCAGATTCGGGGTCGCTGGCGGCGTAGCCTCCGCAAGCGCTGCGTCTGGGGGAAGCGTGCGAGTCGCCGCGCGCCCCTCCCCAAATTCGTTCGAGGCACGTCACTGAATTTTCACCGGTCGACGCGCATCGCCTGAGGCAGCCCATGGCGCGTAAGCTGCTGATTCCCGCCATCCTCGTCGCCATCATCGCTGGGGTGATCTGGTATTCGCGCAGCGCGACGGCGCCCGCATACTATACGGGCTTCGTCGAAGGGGAGGAGCGCGTGATCCGCAGCGAGGTCACGGGACGTGTCCTTGAGGTGCGCTACGCCGAAGGCGCCACGATCGCTGCCAATGCGGTCATCGCCGTACTCGACGATCGCGATATCCAGGCGCGCATGAAGTCGAAGCAGGAGGAGTTAGACGTGCTCGACGCCGACATGCGTACGCAAACCGAGCGTATCGCCCTTGTCGAGAGCACCTGGAGCCGAGACGTCAGCGCCCGGCAGGCCGAGCTGCGCCAGGCGGAGTCGGCACGCGAGCTTGCTGAGCGCACCTACGATCGCGAGCAGGTGCTGGTGAAGCGGGGGATCAGCTCACCACAGGTCTTGGACGACAACCGCGACCGCCGCGACCAGGCACGCAGCGCCGTCGACCGCGCTCACGATATGCTCGCCCGCACCGAGGGCGAGGAGCACCAAATCGCCGTCGCACGGCATCAGTTGGAAGAGATGAAGCAGCGCCACGACCTGACGCAGGCACAGCTCGACGAGCTCGCGGTGACGCAATCGAAGTCTCGCATCTACTCTCCGGCCGTGCCCACGGTCGTGCAGACGCAGTTCATCTGGCCTGGCGAGCTGGCGCAGCCGGGCACCGCCATCCTCTCCGTCCTCGATCCGCAGGACAAGTATGTCCAGATCTATGTCCCGGTGGCCGACCTGCCGCGCGTTCAGGTCGGCCAACGCGTCGAGATCGAGATCGACAGCCAACCGGACCGCCGCATTCCCGGCGAGGTCAGCTTCGTTGCCGACAAGGCGAACTTCACCCCCGAGAAGATCGAGACGCGCAGTGACCGCATGGGTCAGGTGTACCGCGCCAAGGTCCGCATCCTCGAGGGCGTCGAACGCTTCCAGCCAGGAACCGAAGGCAACGTGTATCTTCCCTCAAACAGCGACCGTGACGGCGCCCGCCCGCTTTCCGCTCGCGCTGGCAGCGGGTCTGGATCAGGGCAATGACAGATCTTGCGTCGGGGAAGAGCCCGGGCCCTCACCCAGAGGAAGCGGCAGAAGAGTCAGCCGCGCCGGAAGCGCTCATCCGTTTGCGCGGGCTGCGCAAGCGCTACGGCCGACGCATAGCGCTGAACGGCATCGACCTCACCCTCGAGGGCCGGCAGATCGTCGGCATCGTCGGTCCCGACGGCGCCGGCAAGACGACCTTGATTCGCTCGCTCGCCGGGCTGCTGGAGATTGAGGCCGAGGAAGCCACGGCGCTTGGCCACGACCTGCGCGGCGACGTTACCGCGTACAAGGCGCACGTCGGCTACGTGCCACAAGCGTTCAGTTTGCACCGCGACTTGTCCGTCATGGAAAATCTACGCTTCACGGCGCGCCTGCAACGGCTGCCGCCGCAGGACTTCACCCAGCGTTCGAAGGAGCTGCTGGCACGCACCGGGCTCACGCCTTTCGTCGACCGGCCTGCCGGTGCGCTCTCGGGCGGCATGAAGCAGAAACTGGCCGTCGCCAATGCGCTGCTGTTCAGGCCGCAATTGCTGCTGCTCGACGAGCCCACCGCGGGTGTGGACGTCATGGCGCGCGCCGAGATCTGGGCGATGCTCGAACGCGAGCGCGCCGCGGCGCTGATCATCATGAGCACCAGCTATCTCGACGAAGCCGAGCACTGCGATCAGCTGGTGTATCTCGACGGCGGTCGCGTCGTCGCAACCGGCACGCCCGCCGCGCTGCGCGCCGGCGTGGCGATCGAGCTCTATCGGGCCTGGGGTGACAACCCGCGCGGCATTGCGCAGGCCGCGCGCCAGCTGGCGTACGTCGATGGAGCCCGCGCCACCGGCCGGTTTGCGCGCGTCGAGGTCCGCCGTCAGACGACGCCTGGCGCCGCGCGCGTGCTGCATGATCTGCGCGCGCTGCACGGCGCCGGCGTGCGCTTCGCAGAAGCGCGCCCGCTCGACATGGAGTCGGTCCTGCTGGCCCTAGCCTCTTCTCGAGCTTGGCAGCCCGCCTCCACCCAACGAGAAGCGGGCAATGGAAAGGACGCCGGCCGTAGCCGCTAGCAGCGTGTCGGACTTGGAAGCATGCAGCGACCAACGGGAGCGGGCATAGACGTGACGCCGACCGCAGGTCCGATCATCCGCGCCGCCGGCCTCACCAAACGCTTCGGCGACTTTACCGCCGTCGACAACCTGAGCATCGAGGTGCAGCCGGGCACCATCTTCGCCTTCCTGGGAGCCAACGGTTCCGGAAAAAGCACGACGATCCGTATGCTGATCGGGTTGCTGCAACCGACGGCGGGCAGCATCGAGGTCGACGGCATCGACGTCATTCAACACCCACGCAAGGTGCGCGACCACATCGGGTACATGGGGCAGAAGGTCAGCCTCTACGCCGGACTGTCGTTGCGCGAGAACGTCGACTTCTACGCCGGGCTTTATGGTCTCACCGGCGAGCAGCTGCAGCAGCGCTGGGGAGCGTTGCGCGAGCGCTTCTCGCTCGGCGATACGGAAGACGAGAAGAGCGAGGATTTGCCGGCGGGCATCCGGCAGCGTGCCGGGTTGGCGCTGAGTACGTTGCATCAACCGCGCGTTCTCTTTCTCGACGAGCCCACCGCCGGTGTCGACGTCTACAACCGCGGCCTCTTCTGGGAGCTGATCCAGGACGAAGCGCACGCCGGCGTCACCGTGTTCGTGACGACGCATTTCCTCGAAGAGACCGACTACTGCGACTGGGCCTGCTTCATCGACGCCGGGCGGGTCATCGCCAACGACACTCCGGAACAGCTGCGCCGGCGCTATTCGGTGGGCTATCGCGTCGAGCTCACGCTGCCGGCCGGGCACCACGACCGCTGCGCCGCAGTCCTCAGCGCCATCGGTGGGCCGCTCACTCGCACGGTGAACGGCGTGCAGATCACCGTGCCGACACTCGAGCCGCGGGTGCTCGACACGCTCGAAGTGGCAACCACTGCGTGCCCAGAGGCACAGGTGCATATCGAGCAGGCCGAGATGACGGACATCTTCCGTCGTGTGCTCACCGAGACCGCAAAGGGCACATGAACTGGCGGCGGCTGCGCACGCTCGTTCGTCGCGAAGTGCAGGCGACCTTCCGCGACGTGTTCACCGTGTCGATCCTCATCGCCGTACCCCTGGGTGCGCTGCTCATCTTCGGCTTCGTCCTGGCGACCGACGTAAAGGGCTTGCCGCTCGGCGTCATCGACGCCGACAACACCGCCTCCAGCCGCCGACTGGTCGCGGAGATCGGTGCCACCGGCACATTCACCACCCGCGCATACGCGAGTCGGGAAAGTCTCGACCGCGCTCTCGTTGCGGGCGATATCAGCGCTGCGTTGATCATCCCGCCCGACTTCGATCGTGATCTGCAGAACCTCGGCCGCGCTCATGAACGGCCGCAGGTACAGGTGATCTACGACGGCGGCGAGGCGACGCTCGCCGGCAACGCGGAAGGCTTTCTGCGCACTTTGATTGCGAACAGCACCGCCGACAGCCTGGGAGGCCAAGGCACGCCGATGCCGAGCGGCGGCATCCAGGTGGTGACCCGTGCGTTGTTCAATCCGAGGCTGGACGGGAAACAGTTCATGGTGGCGGGCACCTTCGGCTTCGTCCTGTCGTTTCTCACCGTGCTCATTACCGCCGTTTCCATCGTGACGGAAAAGATCACCGGCACCTTCGAGCAGCTGCAGGTGACGCCGGCGACCGGACTCGAGATCTTGCTCGGGAAGATTCTGCCGTTATTGATCCGGCGGGTAAATGGTTTCACGCGGCGTAGCGGACCGGCTTGTGCT
>CAZTDK010000199.1:0-9348 GCA_964611965.1 uncultured Binatia bacterium (SeqCode)
GTGAGTCAGGGCGAGGTGGCGGGCGAGCAGGCGATCGCCACTGGCTGTGATCTGATTCGTGCCGGCCGCGCCGATATCGTCCTCGCCGGTGGTGGCGACGAGTTGGCGGAGATCGTCATCGCGGCGTACCGCCGGTTTCGCGCGCTGTCGTCGCAGCGCGGTGGGCCGGAGTGGTGCAGTCCCTATGATGCCGACCGCAACGGCATCGTACTCGGGGAGGGATCGGCAATCCTGGTGCTCGAGCCGTTGGCGCGCGCGCGCCAGCGCGGCGCCACGGTATACGCCGAGATCGTCGACGCGATCACCTTCGGCGTGGCGGCGCCGCCATACGATTGGCCGACCTCCGCACCGAACGCCGCGGCGCGCCTGCGCACGCTGCTCGACCGTGCCGGTCTACGTGCCGTCGACCTGGTGTGTGGCGGCGCCAATTCCTCGCGCCGTTGCGATGCCTGTGAGCTGGACATTCTCACGGAGCTCTTCGGTGATGCCGCTCCGGCGGTGACCCTGACGTCGATCAAAGGCGCGATCGGCGAGTTCGGCGCCGCCGGTGCGCTCACCACGATCGCCGCCTGCCTGGCGTTGCACGAGGGCGTCGTGCCGCCCTTGTGCCATCTGCGTCAGCCGGAGACCACCGCAGCGATGCGTTTTGCGCCGCGTACGGGACAGTCGCGTCCCCTGCGTAGCGTCCTGCAGTTGTCGCAGGCGCGCGGCGGCGCGGCAGCTGCCTTGCTGCTGCGCCGGCCGAGCGAATGAGCGACGCATGCGGCCACCGATCGCGTTGATCGCGGCATTGCTCCTAACGCACGCTGCGGCCGCCTTCGCCGTGTGCGACAGCACGGAGGCGTGCCTGCATGCGATCGAGGCGGGCCAGCGTGCCACGCGGACCCTGGCGGCGCGCTTCGAGCAGACCAAACACCTCAGTCTCATGTCCGAACCACTGGTGTCCCGCGGCCGCTTCGCGTTCAAGGCGCCGGATCAGGTGCTCTGGCAGATCGACGAGCCCAAGGTCACCGTGCGCATCGACCAGCAGGGTGTGCATCTCCCCGATTTGCCCAATGCCGCGGCGGAGATGGCGTCGCTGGCACCGTTCAGCGAGATGATGCGCGAGCTGTCAGGCTTGTTCACCGGGTCACTGACGACGGTGCAGAAAAGCTTCGACGTCACGGCGATGGGTGAGGTGACGGTGATCCGCGTGCACCTGGTGCCGCGTAGCCAGCAGTGGCAGCAGATGTTCCGAACGATCGATCTGACGTTCGCCCCGCCTGATATGGCCATGCACACGATCCACATCGACGAGTCATTGGGAGATAGCTTGGAAATCGTGTTCTCCGATGTGCACCGGAACGATGGCGTGGCCGACGCATTCTTCGGCGGTGCGGCGAGCCATGAGTGAGAGACACAGCCGGCCGCCGCTCCCCCACGCGTATCCGTTCCTGTTACTCGACCGCATCGTTGAGGTTCAGACGGGCCGCAGCGCGCGGGCGGTCAAGAACCTCACCTGTGACGATCCGTTGCTCGACGCTGCCGGAGCTCTGCCGCCCGTGTTCCTGGCCGAGGCGTTGGCAGAGGCGGCCGGGGTTGCGGCGAATGGGCCGCACGGCCACATGATGGCGGTGCTGGCGCGCGTCGAACGCTTTCGCAGTCGCGCTGCGGCCCATGCCGGTGACCAATTGGAGATCAGCGTGCGCGTGCTCAAGATCTTCGGGACCATCGTCAAGGCGCGTGGGGTCGTGCGTATCGCCGGTCGAATCGTCGCTGCCGGTGAGGTATTCCTGCAGCTGTCGGTTGCGGAGACGGATACCAACCCGGGGTGATGGGCGCGTTTGGGAAAGTCGACGAGATTGGGGATGAGCAAATGGCTTCGATTGGCGGCGCTGGGCATGGGTCTGGTCACTATCGGCGTGGCCTGCGCGACGCGTCGTGCGGCCCCACCAGTGTTGGGCCCCGCCGATCCCGCGGAAGTCTTCGCGGCGGTGCGTCGGCGCGAGGATGCGATTCTCAGCTTGCGCGCGCGGTTTTCCGTGACCGTGCAGCAGGATGAGAATGTGCGGCGTGCTGAAGGCGTGTTGCTGGTCAAGAAGCCTGACCGCTTCCGGCTGCGTCTGCTGTCGCCGTTCGGCTTCACGGTGTTCGATTACGTGACCTCCGGCGCGCACATGCGCATGGAGCTGCCGCTCGAGGGCAAGCGCCTGGTCGATGATGAGATCGCCACGCAGTCGGCCTTCTCGCCGGTCGACCTGCGGCAAGCCTTTCTGCGCGGCGCCGCGGCGTTTCCGGGGTACTGCACGCCGCAGGCGGCCGGCGCAGAAGTCAGCGTTGAGTGCCGCGACGCGCCGGGCGACGTGCGTCGCGAGATCCGTATCGCGCGCGCCACCGCGACCGTGAGCCAGGAGATCAGCTTCGCGGGTGACGTCCCGCGCGTGGTGATGACGTTTGCCGAGTACCGCACGGTTGAAGGCATCCCGCTGCCATTTGCCATCGAGTTGCGCGCCCCGGCGCGGCACGTGACGATGCAGATCGCGCTGCGGTCGTACGACCTCAACCCGGTGCTTGCGGATACGCTGTTCGGTGGAGCCGACGCCGGCTAGGGCCTGCGACCGGCGTCCTTTCTATGGCCCGCTCCCGTTGGTCGCTGCGTAGTTCCAGGTCCGACAAGGCCCCAGCGCCTGCGGCCGGCGTTCCTCCCGTGGTCGCGTCATGGGTGGCGTTCATTGAACGCCGGCACCGTGCCATTCTCGTCGGCTCGCTCGTCCTGACCCTGGCGGCGGCGCTGTCGCTGCTGGCGTTGCGCTTCGATTTCGACGTCCTCGGCATGTTGCCGAGTGGGGCGCCGGCATTCGACGACTTCAAGACCTTCGTCAGTGACTTCGGCGAATTGGACGAGCTGATTGTCTTTGCCGAGTCCTCCGACCCGGGACGTCTGCACGCCTTCGCGGATGCCTTTGCGGCCCGCCTGAGCACGCTCGACTCGGTGTCGCTCGTGCAGGGCAAGATGGACGTCGCGCAAATCCAAGAAGGCTTGCTGGGAAAGTTTCTCTATAACTACATTCCTGTCGACGCCGACGACGAGCTCGCGGCGCGGCTGACGCCAGCGGGCCTCGATGCGCAGGTGCGTGTCGACCGCGCCATCTTGCAAGCGCCGTTCGATTTCAGTGCCGTCCAGCTCATCCGTCGTGATCCGCTCGGCTTGACGCGGCTGGCCGGGCAAGCCTTGGGCGCCTCGTTCGATGCCACGACCTTCAACATGAACGGTGGCTATTTGAGCACGCAGGACGGCACCGGGCTGCTGCTGTTCGTCCGTCCGACGCGCAGCGCCTTCGACATCCCGTTCACCACCGCATTCATGGCGCAGGTGCGTGGCGCGGAAGCGGACGCTCGCCGCGGCAGCGACGCACCGGCCGAGCTGCGCGTCGGATACACTGGCAGCTATGCGTTCGCGCTCGAAGACGCGGCGACCATCAAGCGCGACGTGACCCGCTACACGCTCCTGGCGTTGATCGGCGTCCTCGCCGTGTTCTACCTGGGCTACCGCAGTCTGCGGATCTTGCCCTTCGTCACCTACCCGCTGATTGTCAGCACGCTCTTGACGTTTGCGGCTTCGCTGCTGTGCTACGCCCAGCTCAACGCCGTATCCATCGCGTTCGCGGCGATTCTCTACGGGCTGTCGATCGACGATGGCATCCACTTCTACACGTGGCTGATGCAGGAGTTGCGGCAGCACGAGCTGCGCACCGCGGTGACGCGCACCCTGGCGGGTCTCGGCGGCGCCAACGTGGTGGCGACGGGAACGACGGCCGCGGCGTTTGCGGTCATCGGCTTCTCGCAGCTCACGGGCGTCCGTCAGCTCGGCGTGCTCACGGCGATCGGGCTGCTGATCAGCATCGTCGAGTTCTTCGTCCTCTATCCGGCCTTGAGCTTCTGGATGGCGCGCGGGCCGCTGACGACGCTGCGCATGGAAACGCCCCGGCTCGGGCGTTTGGGAGCCCTGTGCGAGCGGCATGCACGCCGCGCCCTGGTTGGAACGGCGGTGTTGACCGTGGCGCTGTGCTGGCTGGCGCGCGGCGTCGGGTTCGACGTCGATCTGACGCATCTGCGGCCAAGCCATACCGCGGCGGCGCGGGTGCAAGACGACATCGCCGGCCGCTTCGGCACGGCCGAGACGGCCGGGGCGGTGTTGGTGCGCGCGGCTGATGTGGAACACGCTCTCGAGATCAGTGAGCAGGTCGCCGCACGCTTGGCGGCATATCGCAGCGACGGCAGCGTGCGGGCGGCGCACGGCGTGACGGCGCTGCTGCCGTCGGCGCGCACGCAAGGCGAGCGCCTGGCGCGCTTCAACGCGCTGCCACGTCAACGCCTGGTCGGCGATGTACAGGCGGCCCTGGAGCAGCATGGGTTTGTGCCGGCGCAGTTTGCGGCGTTCTTCGACGACTTCGTGCGGCCGCACGACGCACTGGTGCGGTTCGATGATCCGGCGCTGGCGCCGTTCGCCCCGCTGCTGGCGCGGCATATCCGCCAGCGCGGCGCGACGGTCACGGTGGCGACCTATGTCGAACCCGCGGCCGATGTGCGCTTGGCGACGATCGCCGCGCGCCTGCGGCAGGATCTCCCCGAGGCGGCGTTCATCGTCGCCGGCCGTTCGCTGTTGCAGGAAGAGCTCGGCCATTTGCTGCGGCGCGAGCTGGTCGGCTTTTGTGTGGCGTCCTTCGTGCTCAACCTGCTGCTGATCCTGCCGAAGTTCCCGCGCCTCGGCACGGCGGCTGCCATCATGATCCCCGAGGCACTGGTGATCGTGTGCAGTCTGGCGCTGATGCGCGTCAGCGGCATCGGCGTCGATCCGGTGAACATCATCGTGGTGCCGTTGATCCTCGGCATCGGCGTCGATAACTGCGTGTATGTCGCCAATCGCTATCGGCATGGCGCCGGCGCTGCGGAAGCGCTGACGCTCGGTGGACGGGCGGTGTCGGTGGCGGCGCTGACGACGATCACGGGCTTCGGATTTCTCGGCCTTTCGCACTATCCCGCGTTGGCCGGAATGGGCGAGCTCACGGCAGTGAGCCTGTTCCTGTGCTTGCTGGCGGCGCTGACGCTGCTGCCGGCGATGCTTGCAGTCGTCGGTGAAGGCGAAGGCCGATGACCATCGAAGACCAGGCGAATTCCTGGTGCAGCCTTCCCAGAGAGAGATGGTTCTTCAGCCGCGTCGCCCCCGCCGCCAATACCGACATCACACAGGCGGTTGCCCGTGGCAGCGCCGAGCGACCAATCCTGCCCTGAGGCTCCCCGAAGGGGGGAGCGGTCCATAGAAGAGACGCCGGCCGCAGGCCCTGGCGATCGGGGGGCATCTGTGCTTTCGAGTGCTGAGGCGGACGCGCGGGCATGGATACACAGCCAGTGATGGTAGCGACGAACGACAGCCTTGATCGCGATGCGCGGGTGCGCGCCGCGGTGGCGCGCGCGCGCCGCAGCCCGTTCTATGCACGTCACCTCAGTGGGTTTGAGGTGAACGGTCGGGCCGATTTGCCGGGGCTGCCGCTGACTTTCAAGGAGGATCTGCGCGATCAGAGCCCGTACGGCATGCTCATCGTGCCGCCGCATGCCGCCTGGCACTATCACGAAACCAGCGGCACGACCGGCGAGCCGATCTCGACGTGGTGCGGGTTGCCGGAGATTCAACAGATGGGTGCCATCGTGCACGCCATGGTGCCGGAGTTGTCGACGCCGACGGTGCTGCTCAATCGGTTCCCCCTGTTCGCCCCGGTATCCTTCGTCTTCGAGCATGCCTTGCAACACGCCGGTGCCTGCCACATCGCCGCCGGCAATCTCAGCTGGGATGTTCCGTTCTCCCGCGTCCTCGACTTCATCAAGCGGCTGAAGGTGACGGCGCTGAGCAGCTTGCCGTTTGAACCCATCCTGTTGCGGGAGCTAGCGCGTGTCGAAGGGTACGACATGGAGCGCGACCTCGGCGCACTCCAGGTCATCTTTTGCGGTGGCGCTGTTCTGCCGGCGGCGCTGCGGCGGGTGATCGAGAAGGACTGGAGTGCGCGTGTCGTCGAGATCTACGGATCGAACGAGACGCTGCTCATGGGTGTCGGTTGTACTGCCGGGCGGACGCACTTGTGTCACGAGTTGCTGGAGTGCGAAGTGCTCGATCCGCGCACCCGGGAGCCGGTGCCGGCCGGACAGCTTGGCGTGTTGACCGTGACCAGCCTGATGCACACGGTCCTGCCGTTGGTGCGGTATTTCACCGGCGATCTGGTGCGGGTATCGGCGGAGCCGTGCGCCTGCGGCCGCGCCGGCTCAACGGTCGAGTGTCTGGGGCGATACAGCGAAGACATCACGCAGGGAGACGAGTCGATCACCCCGTATGAGCTTCTCGACGCGGCGTACGACTTCGCCGACAAGCTCGGGACGCGGGCGTTGTTCATCGTCATCCTGCGGCGTGGTGTGCGCCTGCTCATCGAAGTGCCGGATCCGGGGATGGCGCGCGGTTCGATCGCCGAGCAGGAGTTGCGGCGTCGCGTGCGGCTGCCGTTGCAGGTGGAGTACCTGAACGAGAACGACGTCCTGGACCGCAGCGCCCTGTTCCGCGCGCCCAAAATCTACAAGCCCAGTCAGATCAGCGACTGGCGCGGCGCGGGTCGCAAGACCATCACCATCATGGAGGCACTCCTCGAATGGCCGCGCTTCGACGGGCGCACGCTGTTTCACATCGGGCGCCGGCAGGTGCGCAATGCCCTGCGGCGGCGGCGTTTCACGCGTGAAGACGGTTCGGATTGACGGCGCGCCCGCTCGTTGCCATTGATCCGTATTGGAGAATCGAACCACGAAGGACACGACGCTCACGAAGGAAATGACGGAGGAGATCCTGCACCCCTCCTTCGTGGTCGTCGTGTCCTTCGTGGTGAAAGATCCCGAGTCCTGGCAGCCTGTCGGACTTGGCAGTGCATAGCGACCAATCCTGTCCTGAGGCTGCCCGAAGGGGGGAGCCGGCCATAGAAAAGGTGCCGGCTGCAGGCCCTACGCGGCGGCGCCGGGCGGGTCGAAGTTCTGAATGCCGGCGTCGTCGGCGTCGAGGTGCGCGCGCAGGACCGCTTCGAACGGTCGCTGGTCGATGACCTCGAACTGACTGGTAGCGAGTGGAAAGCGCGCCCCGGTTTCGGTGTACGGGGCGACCGCGGCGGAACCCGCAGAGATCACGGTGACGATCGGCGCCAGCTTCGCCTGCATCGCGGCATTCTCACGCGTCGTGATGACGATCTTGGCCGCCGGCAGCCCCAGGGACAGCAGGGAGACGAGCCGCACGAATTGTTCGTCACCGGCACCGCGCTGATTGTGGCTGCCGGCGATCTGCCGCAGGCGGGGGACGGAGAGGTAGACCTCCATGCCGAGGTCGAGCAGGTGGCGCGCGTGCAGCGCCAGCGCCGTCATCTCGAAAGCCAGGTCGGGATTGAGGCCGACGAGTATGCCCGGGTTCGCCACCCGCATTCCGGCACGATGGGCGCGATCGAAGTTGGTCAGGCGGCGCTGGAAGTCGGCGCGCGGGTTGTCCGGGTCGTCACCCATGAACTTGGCATAGATTGGCCGCGAGTAGGTTTCTTGAAACGTGCACATGGTCAGCTTGGGCTGCACCGAGCCGTTGGGATTGCGGGCCACGCCGGCGAGCAGCCGGTCGAACTCCGGTGCGTCGATCGAGCCGACATTGATGAGGATGTGCCTGAACCGTAGCGCCAGGGTGGCCCGCAGGGCCTCATTGACGTAGGCCAGCGCCCAGCCGCGGTTGTCGCTGCGATATTCTCCCGTGAGCAGCGCAACGGCGTGCATGCCGCGGTCGCTCAAGATGCGCAGCTGCTCGATCACCGCGGGGATCGGCGCGGTCTCCCGTATCAGCGCGGGATTGTCGCGGCGCATGCCGCACATCCGGCAGGCGGCGTCGCAGGTGTTGGTCATGTACAGCGGGGAGAAGGTTTCGAGCTGCTGACTCCGCTGGCGCATGCGAGCGTGTGCCGCGTCGTAGAGCGTCTCGGTGTCCACCTGCGGTGCAAACCACAAGACGGCCATCTCGCTCGGGGCGAGTCCGGCGCCCTGCTGGGCGCGGGCGAGCGACCGCGCGACGACGGCGGGGCTCGCCGAGGTCGCGCGGCCAAGCTGCGTCTCGATGGCGGCGGCATCGAGCTCGAACTCCCGCGTGTGAACGATTCCCAACATAGTCGCCCTCCTATAGTGCAGCACCATCGGAATGGTCAATGTCACTTGTGATCTCCCGTCGCGGCAGTGCATCATGCGTTGGCATGATGCACGGAGGTTCATCGGGGTGAGGCGTGGGGTCAAGTTGTTCGGCGATCGGGAGGACCGGTGAGTATGATCCACGCGCTGACCGTCGACGTTGAGGATTGGTATCACGACAGCGTCGGCGTGCCGCCGACAGCGCCGCAGAGCCGTGTCGAGGCGAACATGCTGCGGCTGCTCGACATCCTGGCGACGTACCAGGCGCGGGCGACCTTCTTTTTCCTGGGCGACGTCGCGGCGCACTTTCCGGCACTGGCGCGGCGCGTAGTGGCAGACGGGCACGAGGTGGGCAGCCACGGTTACGCGCACCGGCGCGTGATGCAGATGACGCGCCGCGAGTTTCGCGACGACGTGGCGCGCTCCCTGCGGGTGATCGAGGATGCCACCGGAGTCCGCGTGCGCGGCTACCGGGCGCCGTACTTCTCGATCAAGGCGGAGGTGCGTTGGCCGATCGAGATTTTAGCCGAGCTCGGCGTTGCGTATGACGCCAGCATTCTGGCGATCGATCGGCCGCCTGGGCTGGAGCTGGTCTGCCCGCGCCGCCCGTTCCGCCATCCCAATGGCCTGTGGGAGGTGCCGGTGGCGGTTTTGCAGATGTTGCGATTCTGGCATTTGCCCTTGGCGAGTGGGGGCGGCTTGCGTTTGCTCCCGCGTTCGCTGTTCGAAAGCACCGTGCGAAAATTCGAGCGCGACGTGGGTTCCGGGGTGTTCTACCTGCACCCGTGGGAGCTCGATCCCGATTCACCAACCGGGCCGGGCTTGGGACGCTGGCTCATTCGTGCCGGTCGCAGCCGCATGGCGACCGGCCTCGATGCGTTGTTGCAGTCGCGCCGGTTTGCCCCCGTAACCGAGGTCTTCGAAGAATTGAATCATTGATCCATTGAGGGATTGGCGATTGTGCGCTTGAATCGTCGCGGTGCATGGCGGAGCGTCCGGGGTGATGTTCCGTTCTTTCAAGGAGTCGATTCTTTCAGTCGAGGCAATGAGTCGATGAAACAATGAACCAATTCCTGCGTGTGCTGTGGCTGCTGTTGGGGCTGGCGGCGGTTGGATGGCTGTGCCGGC
>CAZTDK010000200.1:0-9319 GCA_964611965.1 uncultured Binatia bacterium (SeqCode)
TCACGGGCGACACGCTCACGTGGACAATCGCCTACGCGAACGCGGCGGGCGCGGATCGTCCGCTGGGATACAAGCAGGACAGCGGTGAGCGGCATACGCGGTTTCATGGGACGAATCTGCTGAAGCTCGACGGCAGCTCGCGCCGTCTATGCGAAGAACTCTTCGGCGTCGCGCGACGGCACCGGCAGACGCTTCACTTCATTGTTGCGGAACACGCGAAACTCAAGCACCTCACCCGGGCGGTGGGTCCACAAGGCGGTGTACAGCTCGCGCCGCGTGGCAATCGTCTGGCCGTCGATGGCGAGCACGACATCGCCGGCCTTGAGCCCTGATTGCTCCGCCGGGGTACCCGGCAGCACGCCGGCAATCACGACGTGATCGCGAAACGTGTAACAGTAGAGCCCGACCCAGGCGCGCGCCGGTCGCGACACGCGGCGGCCGTGCTGCAGCAACTCGCCGCGGTGCGTGAGGAAATCGTCGACCGGGATGGCCAGTGTAAAGCGCCCGATCTCATTGAGATCCAAGCTGGCGACACCGCCGACGCGTCCCCGACTATCGAGGATCGGTGCACCGCCGAGCCCCGGATTCATCGCCGTCGTCGTGATGGCGCGATCCAGGGAGTACTCCCAGTAGGCATCGAAGGGGGCGATCGACGTGACCACGCCGTTGTTGGCGCGACGCTTGTTTTCACCGACCGCCGCGACGATGAACACGTCTTGTCCGACGCCCAGCTCGGACGACGGACAGAGGCGCAGGGCGGACAGTCCCGGCGCGGCGATTTCGATCACCGCCAAGCCGCTGGCAAAGTCTTGCGCCACCACGCGCCCATCCAGGCGCGTCTCATCCAGCAGCGTGACTTCGATGGCGCTGGCGCCGATCACCACATAATTCACCGTCAAGATGAGCCCTGCGGCGTCGATGACGACGCCGGTGCCGAGGCGCTCGGTGCCGAGGATCTGTGCCGACGGGTGCGTCTCCGGCACCTCGACGCTGACGGCCACCGTCGCCGGCACCACCATCTCGATCAGCCGAACCGACGCATTCATGAACGCACGGTGTCGTGCAGAGTATATCCAGCAATCGGTTGCACGGCCGCAGGGTCCTCGTTAAGGATTTTCGACTCAAAGCAGGAATCGCATGGGGACGCAAGAAGTCGATCTGCCGGTGTCACCAACGGAACTGCTGCTGCGCTGCAGCGATCAGCCGTTCGTCTTCGTACTCGACGGCGGCAGCGCCGCGTCGTGGGGAACGGGGCAAGCCCTCCTCGGATTCCGGCCGCGTGCGACGCTACAGGTCATGGCCAACGGCACGGCACGCGTATACAGCGACGGCGTCGCGCAGCGCTGGCGCGGCGATCCGTTTGCGCTGCTCGAGCGCTTCTGCGGCGCGTGGGCTCCGCCGGCAAGCCGCGACCCGCTCGGCGGCGGCGTCATCGCCGCGCTGGGCTACGATCTACGGCACTGGGTGGAACGGCTGCCGCGGCGTGCGCCCGATGCGCTGCAGATGCCGGTCCTCCACGCGGCGGCGTACGATTGGCTGCTCTCCTACTCATACGCGGAGCGACGCTACCGCTTGGCGTCGTCCTCGCGCTCGGCGGCGGAGCTACACTCTTTGGCGACGGAGTTGGCAGCGCGAGCCGCCAGCGCCCCGCTCTCGGGGCCGTTCGCCGCAACGGAGAGAGGGAACGCAGAATCGAAACTTCCCTCTTCCGTCCCAGGGCATGGGAACAGGGAGGTGGAATTCCGCGTGCACCCTGCCATCAAGCGATGCCCGCCGGTCATGTCGACTTTCACCAAAGAGGAGTACCACGGTGCTATCGCGAAAGCCCTTGAGTACATCGCGGCCGGCGACGTGTATCAGATCAACCTGGCCCAGCGTTTCATGATCGCGGCATCCGATGGCGTCGCCCCGGCCCCGGCGACACTGTTCGCGCGGCTGCAGCACGCACACCCGATGCCCTTTGCCGCCTTTGTCGATGCCGGTGACTTCGTGTTGATATCGAACTCGCCGGAATGTTTTCTCATTCGCCGGCAGCAACAGGTGACGACGTTTCCAATCAAAGGCACGTGTCGGCGCGATGCCGACCCACAGATCGACAGGGCGTTGGGCCGCGACCTCGCGATGGATCCCAAGGAGCGCGCCGAGCACGTCATGATCGTCGACCTGGAACGCAACGATCTCGGACGCGTCTGCCGCATCGGCAGTGTGCGCGTCGAATCCTTCGCTCAGGTACGCGCCTTTCCGTCGCTGTATCATCTGGTGTCGAAGGTGACTGGTGAATTGCGCCGCGGGGTCACGCTCGCAGAGCTATTGCGCGCCACTTTCCCCGGCGGGTCGATCACCGGAGCGCCGAAGGTACGCGCGATGGCGATCATCGACGAGATCGAGCCGGTGGGGCGTGGCTTCTTTACCGGTGCGATTGGCTTCATCGGCGGTGGCGACGCGGTCTTCAACATTGCCATTCGAACCGCTGTTGCCTGCGGGGGATGGCTCACCTACCATGCAGGTGGTGGCATCGTGGCCGACTCGAACCCCGCTCGCGAGTACGATGAAACGCTGCTCAAGGCCGAACCCTTCTTCGCGGCTCTGACCGCGGGAGCCGCATGACGGGTCTTCGCGGTACATTCGTTCATTTCAACGGCCGGATCGTTCCGAGCGCGCGGGCCTGCATCAGCGTCTTCGACCGCGGGCTGCTGTATAGTGACGGAGTGTTCGAAACCGTACGGGCCTATCAGGGTCACCCATTTGGCCTGCGCGAGCATCTAAGGAGGCTCAGGACATCGGCAGCGTTCCTTGGTATTCGCCTGCCGCACCGTCACTGGCCACAGGATATTTCGGCACTGCTCCAGCGGAACCGGCTCACGGCGACCGATGCCTGGTTGCGTGTGACCGTGACGCGCGGTGTCGCCGCGCCGACGCTGGCCCCGCCCCCGCGGATCACGCCCACGGTGATGATCACAACCGGGCCGATTGATCCGGCCATCGCCCCGCTGCAGCGTACCGGGGTTCGGGTCACCCTGTTGCCGTTTGCACGTCACGGTTTCCTGGCAGAGCACAAGGTCCTCGACTACCTGCCCGCCGTGCTCGGCAAGACCATGGCGCGGCGCCATCATGCCTTTGAGGGCTTGTATGTCGATGAGCAGGGGTACATTCCGGAAGGCACGACCAGCAACGTCTTCGTGTGGCGGCGGCGACAGCTGCTCACCCCGCCATTGGTGGGGATATTGCCGGGGGTCACCCGCCGAATGGTGATGGACGCGGCGACGGCCGCGGGCCTGCGCGTTCGCGAACGGCCACTGGTTGCAGCGGACCTGCACGAGGCCGACGAGGCATTCCTCACTTCATCGTTGGCTGAAGTTGTCCCCATCACCTACGTCGATGGTCGCACCGTTGGCAACGGCCAAGTCGGCTCGCGGACACGCCAAATTCAGGCACTTTACCGCCAAAGGGTTGACCAGGCGGCGCGTCGTCGCTCCCGGAAGTGACAACCTTTGTCACTCCGTGAGATCGCCGCATCTCCGACAGCGTCCGTGCTGCGTGGCAAGTGAATTGCTGTGTCCACACGCTCGTAAGCATGTGTGGGAGGGCAACCATGGAAACGAGGTCGGCAACGGAGACGGTAGTTGAGCACTTGTTGGCAGCAGACGGCGCACTGCCGGAGCAGTTGTGGAGATCGGAGTTCGGCTCCGTCCATCTGTCCGGCGAGCGTGCGTTGATGTGGGCGGTCTTCACCGATGGGATCGACAGCTACCGCCGCAATGCGGGAGCCGCGGCGATTCATCGACGCATCGAGTTCGCCGAGACCGAGAGCTGGCTGTTGCACACGGATTGGGATTGGCCGTTCTCGTTCGTAAACCTCTGTGAGGTCTTCGGTTTCGACCCAGCCGGGGTGCGCTACACGCTCCTGCGCTGGCGGCGAGAGCATGATCAGCAGACCTCGCGGCGACAGCGCTTCCGTCCTGTATCGCGACAGCCCGTGCGGCGCGCGGCATAGACGCGTTGTCGCTCTCAGCTCAGCCACACCGGCTCGGATTTCCGAGCCGATATGCCATCCGCCTTTGCTTTTCTTCGCCATGGGCCTGTGGTATCCGGGGACGCACTTCAGAGGTGTCCCAAGGAGGCTCCCATGTCACAAGCAGACGCCGGCAGCGATGAACAACAACAGTTGCAAGAGAAGATCTGGACGTTCACGCAGCGGGGAGTGGTGCTCCTGGTCGCCGCGTTGGCCGGGTTGTTCATCGGCTATCAGATGTGGGGACAGGCGGGTGCCTTGAAGGAGCAAGTTGCGCAGCTCGAAGAACGGGTCAATGTGCGGGAAAAGGAGCGCGACACGCTCAAGAGCCAGATGGCGATCGTCGATCGCGACAAGAAGGACTTGGAGAAGCGGTTCCAGGACCTGCAAGCCCGTTGTGCCGCCCCGACCGAGGCTGGCCAGCCTCATCCCTGAGGCCCGCGGCCCTGCGGGCGGGCCAATTCGTTGACAAGCCGCACCGGTTTCTATACGGTTGCCTGCTCCCATGTGTGGCAGCCCGCCTCGGCGGTGTAGGGCGCGATGTTCGATACGCTGAGCGAAAAATTCGACCTGACGATCCGCAAGTTACGCGGTCTTGGTAAGATCACTGAGCGGAATGTCGACGACGCCGTGCGCGACGTGCGTCTGGCGTTGCTCGATGCCGACGTCCACTTCCAGGTCGTCAAGGACTTCACGGACCGTGTGCGCGCGCAGGCTATCGGCCAGGAAGTACTTGCCAGCCTGACGCCCACACAGCAGTTCGTCAAAATCGTCAACGCCGAACTCGCCGCGCTCATGGGCGGACAAGCGACGCGGCTCGACCTCGGAGCAGCACCGCCGCTGGCCATCATGCTGGTCGGCCTGCAAGGGTCCGGAAAGACAACGACCGTCGGCAAGCTGGCTCGATATCTCAAGACCGAGCTGAATCGCAGCCCATATCTGGTCCCTGCCGACGTCTATCGGCCGGCAGCCATCGAGCAGCTCAACACCCTCGGCGAACAGGTCGGGTGTCCCGTCCATCCGTCCCAGGCCGGCGGCGATCCGATTGCCATCAGCCGCGATGCACTGGCGTTTGCCAAGAACCACGGACATGACGTCTTGCTGATCGACACCGCCGGCCGGTTGCACATCGACGACACGTTGATGCAGGAGCTCGAGCAGCTCAAGGCGACGATCCAACCGCACCACATCGTCCTCGTGGTCGATGCTATGACCGGGCAGGACGCGGTGAACGTTGCCAACGGATTCCATGGCCGGCTCGGGCTGAGCGGCGTCATCCTCACCAAACTCGACGGTGATGCGCGCGGCGGCGCGGCATTGTCGGTGCGCGCCGGCACCCGCGCCCCCCATTTGTTAGTCGGCACCGGTGAGAAGCTGGATGCCATTGAGGTCTTCCATCCCGAGCGCATGGCGACGCGCATCCTCGGCATGGGTGATGTGCTGACCTTGATCGAAAAGGCCGAGCGCGCCTATGACGAGAAGCAAGCCCTGGCGCTGCAACAGAAGTTGCGGCGCAACGAGTTCACGCTGGAGGATTTCCGCGACCAGCTGCGTGCGGTGCGGCAGATGGGCTCGATGGGGGAGCTGCTCAACATGATTCCGGGCATGAAGAAAATGACCCGGGGTATGGACATGGGCTCCGCCGAGCAGGAGCTCAAGCAGGTGGAAGCGATCATCGGCTCCATGACCAACCAGGAGCGCCGCAACCATCTCATTTTGAACGGCAGCCGCCGCAAACGCATCGCCCTCGGCAGCGGCACCACGGTGGCCGACGTGAATCGGTTTCTCAAGCAATTTCAGCAGACCAAAAAAGTGATGAAGCAGATGAGCAAGTTCGCCGGCCGCGGAATGCCCAATTTTTCTACGTGATTGCCGGCCCCAACCGAGAGGAGTACAGTTCATTCATGGCAACTACTATTCGTCTGGCGCGGCATGGCGCCAAGAAGCATCCGTTCTACCGTATCGTCGTGGCCGACACTCGCGCCCCACGCAATGGTCGCCGATTGGAGCAGATTGGGACCTACGATCCGGCGAAAACACCCGCGGCGATCAAGATCGAGGCTGACAAGTTGGCCGTGTGGCTCGGCCGCGGCGCGCGCCCCTCGCTGACCGTGTCGCAGCTGCTCAAACGCTGCGGCCTCGCGACAACTCATGTGGCCATGCCGACCCCAGACTCCGGGGAGGTCGATCATGAAGGAACTGGTTCAACTCCTGGCCCGATCACTGGTTAGCTTTCCAGACGCCGTCGAAGTCAAAGAGACGCAAGGCGAGACCGCCTCGATTCTCGAGCTCAAGGTTGCCAAAGAAGACCTCGGGCGCATCATCGGCAAGCAAGGGCGTACCGCGAAGTCGATCCGCACGATTCTCAACGCCGCGGCTTCGCGCACCAACCGCAAGGTGGTGCTGGAAATCGTCGAGGAGAAGTAAGTCGCCGACCCGCGACCCACTCTTATCGTGGCCACAGACGGCGCACCACACGTCGCGGACAGCGCAGCCCCGTTGACGCCGAACGACCTGATCGCATTGGGATATATCGCTGGCCCCCATGCGACACACGGTGAGTTGCGGGTGCGCCCTTTCAACCCCGATTCCACGACCCTCCAGGCCGGCGCTATGGTGGTGCTGCGCCAGGGGCAGCGCAGCGAAGCGCGCGTCATCACCGCCGTTCGCCGACACAAGCACTACCTCCTTGTCACCTTGCGCGGCTGCGATTCCATGGATGCGGCCGAAGCCCTCAAAGGCCACGAGGTGTGTGTCCGCGAAGCCGATCTCCCGGACATCGGTCCTGGCGAGGTCTATCATTATGAGCTCGTCGGCATGCGGGTCATCACGACGACCGGTGACGACCTCGGGACCGTGGCCGAGGTGATGCCCACACCAAGCAACGATATCTGCATCGTGCGCGCGCGCGAGCGCGAATACCTGATTCCGCTGATCGACAGCGTCGTCAAGCAACTCGACCGCGCGCAGCGCCGCCTGATCATCGACCCCATGCCCGGCCTCCTCGATTAGGCCTGCGGTCGACGTCTTTTCTATGGACCGCTCCCCCCTTCGGGGCGCCTCAGGGCAGGATTGGTCGCTAGGGCCTGCGGCCGGTGTCTCTTCTATGGCCCGCTCCCGTTGGTCGCTGCGCGCTGCCAAGTCCGATAGGCTGCTAGGGGCTGTCACGTCCGACAGGGCCTGCCGCCGACGTCTCTCATGCGCTTCCACATCCTGACACTCTTTCCCGAGCTGTTCACCTCGGTGCTGTCCGCGACCATGCTGCAGAAGGGACAGGAGCGCGGCGCGCTGCAGTTCGCGCTGCACAACATCCGTGACTACGCCACCGACAAGCATCGGGTGACCGACGACGCGCCGTACGGTGGCGGGCAAGGCATGGTGATGAAACCCGAACCAGTGGTGGCGGCACTGGAAGCACTGGGCAGCGGACCGGCGCGCCCCTGGCGAATTCTGCTATCGCCGCAGGGGCAACCGCTGACGCAGGCACGCGCGGCGGCGCTGGCCACCCGCGATCAGTTGGTCCTCGTCTGCGGTCGCTATGAGGGTGTCGACGAACGCGTGCGCGCCTTCGTGGATCAGGAGCTCTCCGTCGGGGATTTCATTCTCTCCGGCGGTGAGGTCGCGGCGCTGGTCGTGATCGACGCGGTCAGCCGTCTCGTTCCCGGCGTACTCGGCTGCAGCGACTCCGCGACCATCGAGTCTTTCAGTGAAGGGCTGCTCGAATATCCGCAGTACACCCGGCCTCCCGAGTTCCGCGCTTTGCAGGTTCCCGAGATCCTGCTGTCGGGCGATCATGCCGCCATCGCGCGCTGGCGGCGCCAGGAAGCCCTGCGCCGCACCTTCGAACGCCGCCCCGACCTGCTGGAGCGCGCCGCGTTGAATGCAGCGGATCGCGCCTTCCTGGCCACGCTGGTGGCTGACCGCTAACCTGCATCGGACGCGAAGAGTCACGCCAAGACGCCTAGCCGCAAAGAAGCGCCAAGATCAGAAATGTCGCTTGCACTTCGATCATACCTGCGTGAGCACAAATTCATTCATTGGGGTTGCGCCCGGCGCCTTGTCCTTTGCGGCTTTGCGTCTTTGCGCGAGACATTCTTCCTTCCGCTCTGGCCTCCCAGCCTGTCGGACTTGGCAGTGCCAAGCCACGAATCCTGTCCTGAGGCTCCCCGAAGGGGGGACCGGCCCATAGGGGACCGGTCCACAAAAGAGACGGCGACTGCAGGTCATGGCTGATCTCTACCTGGTGCTGCTACACCATCCCGTGCTCGACAAGAACGGCCTCGTGGTCACCACGGCGCTGACGAACATGGACATTCACGACATCGCGCGCACCGCGCGAACCTATGGGGTGCGCCGCTTCTACGTGGCGCACCCGGTCAAGGCCCTGCAGGTCCTCGCCGCCAAGATCATGGAGCATTGGGACACCGGCTACGGCAGCACGTACAACATCACCCGCAAGGACGCCCTGAGCCTGGTGCGTCTAGAGCACGACCTCGACAGCACCCTGTTGACCCTGGAGCGCGAGAGCGGCATGCGCCCGCGCCTGGTCGTCACGTCGGCGCGTGGCGGCCCGCAGCGCACCAGCTTCGCCAGCTTGCGTGCCCAGCTGGAAAGCAGCAACGAGCCACACCTGCTCGTCTTTGGTACCGGCTGGGGGCTCACGCCGGAGATCATCGAGCGTGCCGACGTCATCGTCGAGCCCGTCTGCGGGCCGACAGACTACAACCACCTCTCGGTACGGTCGGCGGCCGCCGTCATCCTTGACCGCTTGCGCGGTGCACGCTAAGGAAGGCGTTCCTCAGTAACGAGGAGTGGGCATTCGAGGCCTCCGGGGAAGCGAAGGCATGTTCTTCGAAACCTTCGACCCTTGGACCCGACCCGAAGCCAAACCGAGGTGGTGCCATGACGCTCATCGATACGATCGAAGGCGAACAGCTCAAGAGTGACATTCCCGTCTTCAAGCCCGGCGACACCGTGCGCGTGCACGTCAAGGTCATCGAGGGCGAAAAGGAGCGCATCCAGGTATTCGAGGGTGTCGTGCTGCGCCGCAGCGGTGGCGCCAACCGCGAGACCTTCACGGTTCGCAAGATCTCCTACGGCGTCGGCGTCGAGCGCACCTTTCCGGTGCACTCCCCACGCATCGACAAGATCGACGTCATGACCCGCGGGGTCGTGCGCCGCGCCAAGCTGTACTACCTCCGCAAGCTCTCCGGCAAAGCCGCCCGCATCGAAGAAGAAGTCACCACCCGCTGAGGGGCCTGCGGCCGGCGTCTTTTCTACGCGACCGCTCCCCGTTGGGTCGCTATG
>CAZTDK010000201.1:0-9280 GCA_964611965.1 uncultured Binatia bacterium (SeqCode)
ATCTTTGCGCGTCACTCCAGGCCGACGAAAAGTCCGTCGTGGCCAGGGTCGTCAAAACATTGTTCATTGCCTGGTCCCGCGTCGCGCCCTCGGGCAGAGTCTGCGCGAACGCGAAAGCCGAGGCTGCGTCCGCCTGCGCCAAATTCTGCGCCAGCGCCGGCGCATCGGGCAGGTACAGCGAGGGATCGCCGCTCTGTTGCACAAACTTTAGCGCGGCGGCCGGATCGTCTTTCCCCCAGGTGGCGACGATGCTGTTCAACGCGGCGGTGCGGGCCGCGCCATCGGCATCCGGCAGGCTCGCCGCCCAGGCCAAGGCCGCGGGCGGATCCGTCCGGCCCCAACCATCGGCCATGGCGGCAATTGCCGGCGAACGCAGGGCCGGATCGGCGACACTGCCCAGCAGCGCAACCGCCGCCGTGAGATTCTGACTCTCGTTGAAGTTACCATTTATGGTCCAGCCCCCGCCGGCGGCCTTCGCCTCTTCGCCGGGCGATGACAGCCGGTTAAATAGGGCGGTGATGCCTTTGGCTTGGGCGTCGGGCGTGGTCACCTGGCCCAGCGATGCCAACGCCTTCGCCGGGTCGACGGTGGCAATTTCCTCGGCTAATTTGATCGCTGTTCGCTCGCGGTTGGATGCGGTCGTCAGCTTGTCCACATACTGCAGCGCCACCAGGGCGGACGACCCGTCAAGATAGTTGATGAAAATATTGCTCGCGCGCTTGACCGCCTCGTCGGG
Source organism: uncultured Binatia bacterium (SeqCode) (assembly GCA_964611965.1). Lineage (GTDB taxonomy): Bacteria > Desulfobacterota > Binatia > HRBIN30 > HRBIN30 > CAZTDK01. Next base: position 737 of record CAZTDK010000201.1, read on the forward strand.
TGGCAGACTGCACAAAAAATCCATGGCGGCCTTGGTGTCGCTACGCGCCCAGTCCGACAAAAGCCATCCCAGAAAGTTATTGCGGTCCGGCCCGTCCGGCATCTCGTCCACCAAGGCGACCGCCTCGGGGTCATCGGCGCAGCGACCCTGGACGCGCGGCAACTGCGCCACGAGATTCACAAGACACGCGAATTGACCGACAAGCCGTTTGCCGTCGACCTGCTGGCACCGATTCCGGAGATGATCCGGCCGCAGATGCAGGTCGTCTTCGACGAGGGGGTCAGGATCTTCGTTGCCGGCCTGGCCGTGCCGCAGGAGTTCATCGCCGAGATGCACGAGCGCGGCATGCTCGTCATGGTGATGATCGGCAAGGTCCGCCATGCCGTGAAAGCCGCGCAAGCAGGCGCTGATATCGTTGCGGCACAAGGCACCGAGGCCGGCGGACACACGGGCGAGATCGGCGCGCTTGCATTGGTACCACAGGTTGTCGACGCGGTGCGCGTCCCCGTCCTGGCCGCGGGCGGCATCGCCGACGGACGACAACTCGTCGCGGCCCTGGCGCTGGGCGCGCAGGGGGTGATCGTCGGGACACGATTCATCGCCACCCCCGAGGCACAAGCGGCGCCGCAGTATCGCGAAGCCATCTTGCACAGCGGCGAAGCCGACACGGTGCGCACGCGTTGCTACACCGGCAAGCCGGCGCGCACGATCCGGAACACCTACAACGACGAGTGGGAGCGCAAGACCGATCAGATTCAACCCTTTCCCATGCAGGTTCTCCACTCCATGCAGGCAGGGGTAATGGACTACATGGGCGTTGCGGGGGGCGCCGATGCCGAGCGCTCGTTCATGCCCGCCGGCCAGGGCATGGGCTTGATCCGTAGCCTGAAACCCGCGGCGGAGGTCATGACGGACTTGCTTGCCGAAGCCGAGGCCGCGTTGACCGGGCTGGTGAGACGTCCGACCTGAAGCCTCTGGAATCCGGCGCGCACGCGGTACGACGCACGCCGGTGCGTTCATTGCCGAGAGGATGCGGTGAAAAAGCGGCGCGTCAGCAAGAGACAGAGGCCCGTTGGAAGAACGCAGCGGGCTGCCGAAGCCGACAGCCGGGGCCGTCAGATCCCCGCGGCTAGTGCGTCGGTCAACGAATTGGTTGGCCGCTTTGTCCGCCTCCGTCCCCTACGCGTGGAAGATGCCCCACTGACGTTCCAATGGCGTCAGTCGCAGCGCGCCGCGCTGCTCAACCGCGGCGCACAGACGGTCGCCGACCAGGCGGCGTGGATCGCGGCGCGGCCACGGTCCGAGCATAACTTCATCATCGAGCGACTGGATACCGGCCAGCCGGTCGGCATGCTCTCGCTGACCGACGTCGACCTCGTCCACCGGCGGGCGGAACCCGGTCGCTTTCTGATTGGCGAGCCGGCAGCCGTGCACGGCATCCCCGCGGCCGTCGAAGCCATGCAACTGCTCTACGAGCTGGCATTCGAGCGGCTGGAATTGATCCGGGTGTACGGCACCGTGGCGGCCGACAACCCGCTCATGCTAAAGTGGCAAAAATATCTGGGGATGAAGGAGGAAGGCCGGCTGCGATCCCACTACTTTCTCGATGGCCGCTTCCAAGATGCCATCTGCGTCGGCCTCCTCGTGGATGAGTACCGCGCCGTCACGGTGCCAAAGATGCGAGCGCTCATCGCTGCCGGACGTCCGGCGCCGGTTCCGCCGAAGGCTGCTACGGAGACTACATGATTACGGGCAGTACGATCGACGCAATTATTTTCGCAGCGCTCGGCGCGCTCAATGCCGAGCGTGCGCCTACCGACCAGATCGTCATCTCCGCACAAACACCGCTTTTCGGTGCCGGCTCGCAGCTCGACTCTCTCCAGCTCGTGTCGCTGATCACCGACGTGGAAGTTGCGCTCAACACCGAGCACGGTCTCGAGCTGAGCCTGGCCGATGACCGCGCTTTGGAACGGGCCGAGTCGCCGTACACCAGCGTGGAGACACTGCGGGCCTACGTGCTGGAGCTGACGCAGGGACTCTGATGCCGGAAGCCGCGGGCCGATACGCGCGCCGGGTCGCGGTGGTCACCGGAGCGCGCCGGGGCATCGGCAAGATCGTCGCCACCCACTTCTTGGCCGAGGGTGCCCAGGTGATCGGCCTCGCCCGCGAGGCCGCGACGCTCGAGCACGAACGCTATGTCCACTTCGCGCTGGACATCGGTGATGACGAGGCTGTACGTGCCACCTTCCGCACAATTGGACGCCAGTTCGCCTCCCTCGACATCCTCGTGAATAATGCCGCGGTACTGACCTCGCAATACGCGCTGCTCATGCCGGCCTCTAAAGCTCGCGAAATGGTGACGACGAATATTCTGGGAACGCTCTTTGTCTCGCGCGAGAGCGCCAAGCTCATGGGCCGGCGGAAATACGGGCGCATCATCAACCTCGGATCGATGGCGGGCGCGCTCGAGCCGCCCGGCGACTCGGTCTATGCGGCCACTAAGGCCGCCGCAATGACGCTCACCGGCGTCCTTGCCAAAGAGCTCGCGGGTTTCAACATTACCTGCAATACCGTCGGGGTCACCGCGTTTCCGAGCGACATGCTCGAGCAGCTTCCCCGAACAAAGGTCGAGGCCGTCATCGCCACCCTGCCCTTGCCACGCTTCGCTACCGCCGACGACATTCTGAACGTCATCGACTTCTTCGCTTCGGAGCGCAGCTCCTATGTGACTGCGCAGACCGTGTTCCTCGGCGGCGTCCACTGACATGCAGCATTCCGGCAACCACCTCGACGGGGAGCAGCCGATGGGCGACGGCGCAACGGCCGCGGTGCGCGTGCGCAACGGCGTGTTCGCGTCCAACAGCTACATCTGCGCGACCTCCAGTCCCGATGCGTGCATTCTGGTAGATCCGGGGCTCGACACCCGGGCTATCGACGCGGCCCTCGCGCGCTGCGGCCGGCGGCCGCAAGCGGTCTTCTGTACCCACGGCCACTTCGACCATGTCGGCAGCTCCGCGGAGTATCAGCGCCGCTTCAACATACCGGTCTACCTTCCCCGCGACGACCTGCGGACGGCGCGCGGATCGAATTTTCTGATGATGGCTTTCAAGATCAACGCCCGCATCGTGCTGCCGCCCTTCGAGCTCGTGGATGACGGCGGTGCGCTGCGCATCGGCGACGACGAGGTCCGCTACCTGCACACTCCCGGTCACACTCCCGGCAGCAGCGTCGTCCTGTTCCGTGGCAATGCCTTTACCGGCGATACGCTCTACCGCGACGGTGTGGGTCTCGTATCGCTGCCTGGCGAGGACGAGACCCGCCTGCGTCAATCCGTCCTCGGGTTGTGGGAGCGGCTGCCCGATGACATCTGGGTCAATCCCGGTCACGGCGGCGCGGGCGCCTTTGGTGCGATCAAGCGGCAGAACGCGGCATTGCGCCGCTTCCTGGGCCTCGAATCGTGAGCGCGCGCCACTGGTGGCGCGCGGGCAAAACCCATGCAGTTCCTGTTTGATCGATTCGCGGAAACGCCCGGGCAGACGGCGTTCGTTGATGGCACTCGGCGCACGACCTATGGCGAAGTGCTCGTGGCCACAGCGGAGCATGAGCAGCGCCTGGACGCAGTAGGAGTGCCTCGCGGCTCCGTGGTGGTTGTCGTCGCGGACTACTCTCCCGATGTCTTTTGTTTCCTCATGGCGCTGGCCCGCCGCGCCTGCGTCGCCGTTCCCGCAACCCCCACTTCGGTCATCGAGAGAGACACCATCCTGAAACTCTCGGAGGCCGGCTGGATCGCGGAATTCGACGCCGGCGACCGTGCGCCGCGGCTCACGCCGACGGGCACGCGACCGACAAACCAGTTGCTCGTTCGCTTTCTGGAAACCGGCAATCCGGGTTTGATCCTCTTTTCCTCGGGGTCAACCGGGTTGCCCAAAGCCATTCTGCACAATTTTGATCTCGTGGCGGAGAAGGTCCGCAAACGCGGTGCGCCTGTCGTGGCCATTGCCTTTCTCCTGCTCGACCACTTCGGCGGTATCAACACGATCCTGTCGATCACCTCCGGGTTGGGGACCGTGGTGACCGTAAGCGACCGCTCGGTTGCCGGGATCTGCCGAGCCATCGAAGCGCATCGGGTGGAAATCCTCCCGACAACGCCGTCATTCCTCAACCTGCTGGTACGTTCGGACATGGTGAAGCAGTTCGATCTCGGCTCGTTGAAGCGCATCACGTACGGCACAGAAGTGATGCCACAGTCCACGCTCGATCGACTGCGCCAATCCTTCCCAAACGTCCTGCTCCAACAGACGTACGGTCTTTCGGAGTTGGGTGTGCTGCGCTCTCAATCGCGCCCGGACGGCTCGCTCTGGGTGCGCATCGGCGGCCAAGGCTTTCAGACCAAGGTCGTGGACGACATTTTGTGGATCAAATCGGAGTACGCCATGGTCGGCTACCTCAATGCGCCCTCGCCCTTCGATGCGCAAGGCTGGTTCAATACCCAGGACAAAGTCGAAGTGGAGGGCGAGTGGTTCCGCATTCTGGGCCGTGTCACCGACCTCATCAATGTCGCCGGGCAGAAGGTGTATCCGGCGGAGATCGAAGAGGTGATCCTGGCGCTCGACAACGTTGAAGACGTTGCCGTCTACGGCGAGAAGCACGCGCTCCTCGGACAGATCGTGGTGGCGAAGATCGTCACCCGCGTCCCGGAGGCCGTCGCCTCGCTGAAGCCGCGCGTGCGCAAGGCGTGTTTGGCGCGACTCGCTTCCTTCAAGGTACCTTCGAAGGTGGTGCTCGCAGAGGAAGGCCTGTATTCCGTGCGCTTGAAGAAGCGGCGCGGCAGTTGATGCCCATGAGCGTGAAAATCACGGATATCGCGGTGTACCTGCCGGAGCGCGTGGTGAGCAACGCCGAGCTCCACAAGGAGCACCCCTTGTGGGAGATCGATCTGGTCGCGACGCGCTCAGGCGTCGAAAGTCGGCGGATCGCCGGCGCCGACGAGACCGCGTTGGACCTCGCCTTCGCCGCGTGCGGCGTCCTGTTCGATCGGCACCCGGAGGCGCGCGAGCGCATCGATGCGCTGATCTTTTGCACCCAGACGGCGGACCACATCATGCCGCCGAATTCCTCGTTACTCCACGAAAGGCTGCGGCTGCGCGATGCGGTGTTCGCGTTCGATATCACCCTGGCCTGCTCCGGGTTCGTTTACGGGCTCGGCATCGCCCAGGGGCTGATCGACAGCGGCATCGCACGCGGGGTGCTGTTCGTCACCAGCGATACGTACTCCAAGCTCATCCACCCCAAGGACCGCTCCGCACGCGTCCTGTTCGGTGACGGCGCAGCCGTGTCGCTGCTCGAACCCGGCGACGCGCAGCACGGCATGCGCGACCTCATCTACGGGACTTCCGGGAAGGGCTACGATTGTTTCTGGATTCCCGCGGGCGGCTGTCGGATTCGACGCTCGGACGCCACCGCGGCGCCGGAGCCGGAACGCAACGGCAGCACGCGCACGCTCGAAAACATTCACATGAACGGCATGGGCGTGCTGTCGTTCGTGAACTCCAAGGTTCCCAAGCAGGTCCGTGCGCTGCTCGAACGCAACCGCTTGTCGGTGCACGACATCGACCTGTTCGTCTTCCACCAGGCGAGCGCCCTCGCCCTCGACGCGTTGGAGCGCGCGCTCAAGATCCCGCCGGCAAAGGTCTACCGCAACCTGAGTATCATCGGGAACACCGTGTCGGCCTCGATCCCGATCGCGCTGCGCGGCGCGCTGGACGCGGGACGAGCGCGCCCCGGCGATCTGGTTGTCCTGTGCGGTTTCGGGGTGGGATTGTCATGGGCCAGCGCGCTTGTGCGGCTGTGAGCCGAGTCGGCAATCCAGTCACATTTGTGCGCCTGTTGCCGGTGGAATCCGCACACTGGGGCGTGTATTCCAGATACGCTTGGCGTTGCCCCGAATTTTGCGGAGCGCGGCGGTTGGAGGCGTTGCAATGAGAGTGACCGATTGTCGCATGATCAACCTGCCGAAGATCACCGATCCGCGCGGCAACCTGACCTTCGTCGAGAGCCAGAAGCACGTGCCATTCGAGCTCAAGCGGGTCTTCTATCTCTACGACGTCCCGGGAGGCGAAAGCCGCGCCGGTCATGCACTGCGGGACTGCGAGCAATTTGTGATCGCCATGTCCGGAAGCTTTGATGTGGTCGTCGCGGACGGCATCGAGACGGCCCGCTATCACATGAATCGCTCGTACTACGGCTTGTACATCCCTTCGCTCATCTGGCGCGAGCTGGAGAACTTTTCCTCAGGCTCGGTGTGCACCGTGCTGGCGTCGGCAGTTTACGATGAGGCCGGGTATTACCGCGACTACGATCAGTACCTGGAAGCCGTGGGGGCCGCACGCCGATGACGGTACCTTTTCTCGATCTCAAGCCCGACGCCGCGCTACAAGCGGAGCTGGACGCGGCGTATCGGCGAGTCATGGAGTCCGGCTGGTATATTCTCGGTGAGGAGGTCGCGAGCTTCGAAGCCGCCTTCGCGGCACACTGCGGCGTCCGCTACTGCGTCGGGGTCGGCAACGGACTCGAAGCGTTACATCTCATCTTGCGAGCCTATGGAATCGGCAGCGGTGATGACGTCATCGTTCCCGCCAATACGTACATCGCCACGTGGCTGGCGGTCTCTCATGCGGGGGCGCGCGTGGTCCCTGTCGAGCCGAGCTCCCGCACGTTCAACCTGGATCCCGATCGGCTCGACGCGGCGATCACGCCGCGGACGCGGGCGATCGTCGCCGTGCACCTCTACGGCCAACCAGCGGATATGACCGCGATCGTGGAATTCGCGCAGCGCCACGGCCTGAAAGTCGTCGAAGACGCGGCGCAGGGCCACGGCGGTCGTTATCGCGGCCGGCGCGTCGGCGGGCTCGGCGATGCGGCGGGCTGGAGCTTTTATCCGGGGAAAAATCTCGGCGCCTTTGGGGATGCGGGCGCCGTCACCACCAATGACGAGCAGCTTGCCGAACGCCTGCGCGTGCTGCGGAACTATGGGTCGCAAGCCAAGTACTACAACGAGGTGAAGGGCATGAACTCGCGACTGGATCCGCTGCAAGCCGCCTTCTTACAGGTCAAGCTGAAGCATCTCGACGAATGGAACGAGCGGCGCCGCTGCGTGGCCCACACGTATTTGGACGGCCTGCACGCAATCCCGGAATTGACGCTGCCGTTCGTGCCGGACTGGGCGGAGCCGGCGTGGCACCTCTTCGTCGTCCGCCACCCGCAACGCGAGCTGCTGCAGCAGCACCTCCGCCAAGCGGGCATCGAGACCTTGATTCACTATCCCGTTCCCCCGCACCTTTCGACCGCATATGCAGACTGCGGCTGGCCGTCTGGGGCATTTCCTATCACCGAAGAGATTGCGCATTCGGTTCTCAGTCTCCCAATCGGGCCAACACTCGATGCTATCGCCGCGGCGCAGACCGTTAGCGCCGTGCGCACCTTTGCCGCAGCGTCGGGCGCGGTTTGAAGAGCAACGACGCCGCAACCCCATGAAAACCGTATCCGTCGTCGTTCCCGTCTACTTCAATGAGGGGTCGTTGCCGCAACTGATGGATGAGTTGCGGCAGGTGGAGCACGCACTTCTGGAGAAGGATCTGCAGCTTGAGCTGATCTTCGTCGACGATGGATCCGGCGACGGCTCGTGGGCGCAGTTACTCAAGATCAAAGAGCAGCGCGCAGCAACCAAGCTGATCAAGCTGACGCGGAACTTTGGCGCTGTTCACGCGTGCAAGGCCGGAGTGGGCTTCGTGACCGGTGATTGTTTCACCGTCCTGGCAGCCGACCTCCAGGATCCACCCGAGTTGATCACCGCCATGGTCGACAAGTGGCTCGCCGGCGCGAAATATGTGTTGTGTGCGCGGCAGGGCCGCGACGACCCGCTGGCGTCCAAAGTTTTTTCCTATCTCTACTACCGCCTCGTCCGCCTGCTCGTCTCTCCGGACTACCCGAACGAGGGCTACGATCTGGCGCTCATGGACCGGGCGATTCTGCCGCATTTCACCGGCAGCGGGAAAAACGCCTACACGCCGTTGCTGGTGTACTGGCTGGGCTTCCGCCCCGAGATCATCTTCTACCGGCGCCGTCCGCGCGCCCATGGGAAGTCGCGCTGGACGTTTTGGAAAAAGTTCAACGCCTTCGTCGACTCGCTGGCGGGTTTTTCGATCCTGCCGATTCGCTTGGTCTCCCTCATCGGGTTTCTCGCGTCCTTCATGAGCCTGGGCTACGGCTCATTCATTCTGGTGAATGCCCTCTTTGGGAGGATCGAAGTGCGCGGCTTTGCCACGCTGATCACGCTGATGACGTTCTTGCTCGGCGTGATCATCATCATGCTGGGGATGATCGGCGAATACATCTGGCGGATCTTCGACGAGGTCAACAAGCGCCCCGAGGCGGTAATCGACGAGATCCGCTGAGGGCCTGCGGCCGGCGGGCCTGCAGCCGGTGTCAGTTAGCTACAGCCTTGTGCAAAACACGGCCACTGGGCCGCGTCGATTCAACCTCTCG
>CAZTDK010000202.1:0-9268 GCA_964611965.1 uncultured Binatia bacterium (SeqCode)
CCCTGACGGCTGGAGTTGAGGGAAGCGCATGGCGAATACACAGGGGTGAATACCACCCCGTTTGCAGAGCACGCAAGTGTCTGGCGTGTGCAGGCGGTAAGGCTGCGCCTGCGTCGCCGACCTTGTGACACGCGGCGATTCCTGCAATACAAAGAAGGGTCCGGGTGGTAATGGATGCAAGTAATTTTCCTCGGGCACGCGTGTCACCTTGTAGAGGTGGATGGTGTGCGGGTACTGACGGATCCGTGGCTCACGGATCCGATCTTCGAGGGATTGGTCGAGCATGATCCGACCTTAGCTTTCGGTGTCGGTGCGCTGCCCGCGCTCGACGTGATTGCGATTACCCACGCGCACCTCGATCATTTCAATGCTCCCACCCTGGCAGCGATTGCCGACAAATCGATCCCCGTGGTGCATCCGCCAGCGGCGTTTACGGAGATCGAACGCAACCTGCGGCTCCTAGGATTCTCGAATTTGCACGCGCGGGCCGACTACGCGCCGTTCAAAATCGGCAGCGTCCGGATTGTTCCGACTCCGTCGCGCGGCATGCTGGACGAGTGCGCATATCTCATCGAGGGCCGCAGCGGTCGCTTTTGGGATGGTGCCGACGCCCCGCAGCCTGCCGATCTGATCGAGCAGATTGCGTCGCGGTTTGGGCCCGTCGATCTCGCTGCGGTAAGCCACAACTCCTTCGATCAGCCGAGCCTGCTTGGGTTGGCCTCGATGAAGCCGACCGAGCATGGTCCCGAGGAAGGCGCACGGTCGGCGGCCATCCTTGGCGCCGGTGCGGCGATGGCCGGAGCGTCGAATATGCGCTGGTGCGGAACGCAAGGGGCCGCGGTGACGCGCAAGGTGATTCGATGCTCCCACGCCGATCTCCGATCGCGAATCGCGCGCGACGCTCCGCAAGTCAAATTCGTCGAGTTGGCCGCGGGTGACGCCTGGTCGCCTGAGGCCGGTGTCGAACGTGCGATCATCCGTGGCTCGACGCCGCGCCGCGTTACCCATGACTACATCCATGCGTATCTCGACAGCGGAGAGCGGTGGTGTCCCGGGACGCGCCCTTCGACGGAAGACACGTTTCGTCGCGATTTCCCCGCGCGCCTGGCGGCGGCGCCGACGGCGGCACAGCTGGTCAACCAGCGCGTTGTTATCGAGGTTACGGGGGACGATCCGGGAACCTATACAGTAGATTTTCGGGAACCCGGTTCGAAGTTGATCAAGGGCGACGACGGTGCACCGTACGGGTTTCGCCTTCCTGAGCAGGACTGGAAGGATCTGTTCGAGCGCAAGGTGAACTGGCAAGTGGTCGCTATGTGCGACCGTCTGCGCGTGACGCGCTTCCGCGCGGGTGCGCCGCCAGCAGGTCTCAATTTCGTCTACGCTCTCCAGGCCGTCTTTCCATAAGGGGACAGGCATGTGCCCGCGAGGGCAGAGACTCATCGGATTTGAGTCAAGGTCGCGTGGGTAGCCCATAGCAACCAACGGGAGCGCTCCGTAGAAGGGACGCTGAGCCCAGCCCGTTATTCGTCAAGCCATCGGTGCAGGGTGAAGCGCCCGCGCAAGAAGGCGAAGCCGAAGCGGATCCATACGTTGATGGCAGGGAAGTTCTGGATCTGGGTGTCATATTCCGCGAAGTCCGGGGTGTGAGCCATCGTCGCGGCTACCAGAGCTGCGTACGCACCACGCCCCTCGGGGAGCACACCGGCCAGTCCGCGGCCGATGATCTTCACGCTGTAGCGCTCTTCCAATTCATGGAACGACTGGTGGCCAAGGAACCCAACCGGCCGGCCGCCGCGGCGCGCAATGTGCACCATGTCGGCCCACTTCCCGTTGAAGAGGTTCCTGCACCACTCGTCGTAGATGGCGCCACTCCGTTCTGCCGGAAGACGATGATCCATGTGGAATCTCGTCACGTGGTAGGACGTTCGCATGAAATCGGCGAGTGGGTCGATCTCGTCGGGTGTGAGCCGATCGAGCTCGTCCTTCCCGTAGCTGGTGAGCTCAAAGGCAGGATGCGGCTCCGGTATTGGCCGGCGGGCTGCAACGTCGACGTAGGTGACGAGAGTGTCGACGAGGCGGTAGCCCAACTGCTCAGCCGCGTGCACCGTTGTCATGTCCGCTACGTCGACCTTGAGCGTCAGATGTTGAATGCCACGCGTTCGCGCCTCGGCCATCAGTGCAGCAAGGAGAGCCTTCACCCCTTCGCGTGCAGCGCCTGTCCCATCGTGAAGCACGAACGGAATGCTTGCCATTTCCATCGCGAAGCATGCCGATTCCGCAGGCGACCGCGTCGCCGCGATGAACCCTGCCGCCCGACCCTCCGACAGCGCCAAGAGGGCCATCGGGCAGTTGCTCTCGAGAAGGCTCCGCACCGTCCGCGCCAAGTAGTCGGCGGCGAAGTCGTGCTGGAAGATGCGGTACGACCGGTACTCGGCGAATGGATGGCGCTCGACCAGGCGCTGGAGTTCGTCGAGATCCGCGATGCGGGCAGGCCGAATTTCTGTCATGGAAGGCTCCACGGAGTTGGTGACACTGGTTGGCTCTCTTAGTGCACGACGGGCGCGAGCGTCAAGCGACGAGTCCTTTCTTCCTTGACTCTGCCAAGAGGCGAAGCGTATAGATAACCAATGCTGCACTTTCTGGTTGAGGAAATACTGGGATGCGTCCGTACGCCCGGGGCATTTTCTGCAGGCGCTGAGGTTTCTTGGCAGTCCGCGGCGGACTCGCACGCTCCGCTTTCCTCGGACGGTTTTCGGTGAGGGCTTCGGTCCGCGACATCGCCTCGACCTGCAGCTCGTTCGCGCGCAGCTTCTACTCTTACTACGTGGACGGGCCTCCACGTCCGTTCTCCGCATCACTTGCCATCACGAACCACTGCAATCTGCGCTGCGAGTATTGCAATGCTCCATTCCTGGCTGGTGGTGGGTTGTCGCTGGAACTAGTGGAGCTCGTGATGGACCGCCTGCATGCGATTGGGGTGCGGCGCCTCGGCATCTTCGGCGGCGAGCCGCTGGTCCGCAAGGATTGCGCGCAGATTACCCGGGGGGCGAAGAAACGCGGATTTTATTTGAGCATAAACTCGAATCTGCAACTCTATTCGACGTTTCCCGAGGCTTTCGAGCCTGCCGATATCGTTATGACGAGCATCGACGGTGGCCGGGAGTTGCACGAAGCGGGCCGCGGTGCTGGAGCGTTCGACGGGGTGATCGAAGCCATCACCGATCTTCGGAAGCGCGGAAAACACGTGGTTGCGATCTGCGTCGTGCGCGATGAGAGTTTGAAGCAGCTGGACGAAGCGTTGGATGTGGCTGGCTCGCTGGGTATCACGATCCACTTTCAGCCACGCAGCGTGGATGGCGCACGCGCTCGCGGGCACCTGTTGAGCACCGTTGACAACGATGAACGGCGAGCGGCGTGGGCGTACCTGTTGGAGAAGAAGAAGTCCGGGGCGCCGATTGCCAGTTCGGCATTTTACCTCAACCACATGACGCAGTGGGAGGACTTTTCGAAAACCGCCATTTATGATCCGCAACAGCGTTGCGCGGCGGGTTATGGGTTTATGTTCGTCGACCCCCATGGGAACGCCTACCCGTGTGGTTTCATTGAGGGCCAGGTGGAATCGGTTAGTTTGCTTAACGACGGCTGGGAGCACCTACGGTTGGCCAAACCTCCATGTACGAACTGCGCGGTCGGCCCCTACGTTGAGTTCAATCAGCTGTTTCGTCATCCGATTATGGCCCCGGTGGTCGCTGCTCGAATGTACTTGCTGAAGAGCTAGGACCTGCGGTCGGCGCCTTTTCTATGGTCCGCTCCCCTACGGGTCGCTGCGGGCGGCCAACTCCGACAGGCTGCTAGTGGACAGCTCTCTCCGCAGGACGTGCGTGTCTGCCAGGCACCTCATGCCGCTCAAGGTGATGATCCGGCCATTCTGGCAGCGGATCCGTTTGGGCGAGGGAGGCTTGGTCGGTATGGCGACCTGGGCCGCCGCGTGGGGATCACGAAGCCCCGTGACCACCACGTACGTCTTTGTTCTGACCACCCTGCTGCTGGTGTCACTGTACTTGTACAATGACGTGTCCGACCGGCAGATCGATGCCCACAACCCGAAGAAGATCGCCCAGCACCGCGAGCCTCTCTTACAGCACCCGCGCTTGTTCTTGTTCCTCGCGATCGCTCTGCACGTCGCCGTCTGCCTCATAGCCTGGCAACTCCTGGGTCCAATGGCGGGAGCGTGCGCTGCCTCACTCTTGCTCCTGGGCCCCATATATTCGGCGATGGCGAAGCAAGTGCCCGGTATCGACGTCGTCGTCGTTGGGGTCATGGGTGGCGCCGTCGTAGGGCTGGCAACCTCGTCGCTGAGCCTCTTATTGATGTCCGCCGCGATGACGGGAGTGAGCCACGCATTCCAGACGCAGGTGGATGCGAAGGCCGACCTCGCCTCAGGAATACGTAGCTCGGGAACAGCGCCCGCCGCGCTCCGCACGCTCATCTGGCTCGGCTTGGTCGGGGCATTCGCGGGGACGGCGATGCTACGACTGGGCCCCCTGTGGGCGGTCTCCGGGGTAATTCCGTACCTCCTCTTGACCCGAGCCGAGGATCCCAACCGGGCTTGGGGTTGTGCGCGGGTCTATTTCGCGACCGTGTGGATTGCCGCGACGGTATGAGGAGCGACCAACCGTCGCGCCCGCGCGAGCCCGGGCAGGTTGAGGAAAACGGCCCGTGGATTGGATCATCTCCACAGCGGCTGGCGCAGCGTTATTACGATGCAACAACGTGGATCTATCGCTGGGCCTGGGGTTCGTCGTTTCACTTCTCGCCGCTCCGCAAGAACGAGACGCGGCGCGCGTCGATCCGGCGGTATGAAGAGCAACTCGCGACGGCACTCGATGCTCGTCCGGGATTGCGCTGTCTCGATCTCGGTTGCGGCGTCGGCGGTCCGGCTCTGACTATCCAGTCGCTGACGAAGGCTCGGATTGTTGGTCTCAATTCGAATCTCGGTCAACTGCGACTCCTGGAGCGCTCCCTGTCCCGCCGTAAGCAGTCGAGCGTTGCGCTGATCGGGGCGGACTTCGCGCAATTGCCCTTCCGGGAGAATGCTTTTGATCGGGCCTACGCATTCGAGGCGCTCTGCCACGCGGTGGATCTCGACATCGTATTTCGCGAGATCTTCCGCGTTCTCTCGCCCGGCGGGGTGTTGGGATTTTCGGAGTGGTGTCTGACCGAGAAGTTCGATCCATTGGACGAGGCGCATCGAGCGCTTGAACAGGCGATCGAAAGATCTTACGGCATCGTCCGGCTGCGACCGTGGGCCGAGTGGCAGTCGGCGATTCGGAATGCGGGCTTTCACATCGTCGAGACGGTCGATCGCGCCCAGCTTGAGGGCGAAGCCGACGCCCGGGATCCCTGGTACAGAGCGCTGCTGCCGCGTGACCAGACGTTCGACAGCTTCGCTAGAAAAACAAACGTACGTACCTTGGCGGAGGTCGGCTTGCGCCTTGCTGAATGCTGCCGCCTCGCCCCTCGGGGTACGACGTCAACCGTGCGCCAGTTGCGTGAGGGTACCATGGCGCTTGTGGAAGCCGGAAGGCGCGAGGTGTTCACGCCAATGCGGTTTGTCCTCGCCACAAAGGTGCCCGCGGAAGTTGCCACTCACCAGGGGATAATCGTGCCGTCGTAATTGTTGATCCCACTTTCCGTGCGATCGGGGGCCATTTTATCGATGACGTCAATCATCTTGATGAGGCTCTCCGGCGGGGTCATCGCGCGCGGAACTTCGCGTCCTCCCCATTCCTTCAGCCGTGAGAAAACATTTGCGCGCCGGTAGGTAATCGCGGTATAAGCCCAGCAATCGGGATAGATTGGGCCTGCACGGGTGGGCGAAGTTAGGGGGAATACGATGAAGGTGTTCTTGATTAATCCTCCGTATTGTCACGAGGAGCAGGGGGGGGCTCTGGAACCCATCGGTCTCTGCTACCTGGCCTCAGTTGCGCGGCTCGCGGGCCACGACGTGCGCATCCATGACCTGTGCGACACGCACCATGCCGATCTCCCGCGGTTCTTTGCGGAGATGGACGCGTTCGATCCCGAGGTCGTCGGCATCACGGGGATGTCGAGCAACTACATGGCGGGCCTCAAGGTCGCGCGCGCCGTCAAGGCTCGCTACGGTTGCACGACTGTCTTCGGCGGCTGGCACGTGTCCGGCCGCCCGCAAACCGTGCTCGAGGCGGCCATAGACTACGTCGTCATCGGTGAAGGCGAGGACACCTTCGTCGAGCTGCTGCGCTTCCTCTCCTCGGGCAAGCCGCAGCGATGTGAAATCCGTGGGCTGGCCTACGAAGAGGATGGACACGTGCAGATCAACCGGCCGCGCGAGCGAATGAAGTCGCTGGACCTACTCCCGCCGCCAGATCGCTCCGAGTTGCCCGTCCACCGTTATCGCCATCCCATGCTGATGAATGTGCCGGTCTCGCGCATGAAGACCCTGTCTCTGCAAGGGTCGAGGGGGTGCCCCTACAAGTGCACGTTCTGTCAGACCCCGGCGATCTGGGGAAACCTTTGGCGCCACCGCGACGCGGCGTCTGTGGCCGACGAGATCGAGCACCTCATCGAGGCCCATCAAATCAACTCCCTGTTCTTCCGTGATGAGGAATTCACGCTCAACCGAACGTGGGTTCTCGATGTGGCGCGCGAGCTGACGCGACGGGGCATACCGAAGGTTTTGCAGTGGGGCTCGTTTTGCCGTCTCGACGACATCGACCGAGAGTTGGTCGAGACGCTCAAGGAGGCCGGCTACTGCTACGGGTTCGTCGGCATCGAGGGCGGGACGGCGGGGGCGCGCGACCGCATCCGCAAACACTTCAAGCAGGAGGAGGCGGAGAGGGCCTTGCAGCTGTTCCACGAGTACGACATCACGTCGCACGCCGGCTGGATCATCGGCTTCCCTTGGGACACGCCTGAGGGATTGGAAGAGCAGTTCGACTGGCTCCGGACGCTCCCCATCGACCTGTTGGCGATGTCCTATGCCATGCCGTTTGACGGAACTCCGTTCGGTGAGGAGATGAAGGCGACGGGCATGTTGCTGAGCGAAGATACGGACCGGATCTCGCTGAAGCGTCCCGTCCTGCGTACGCCACACATCGGCACCGAGGAGCTGGTGCGAATTCGCGCTAGCTTCGTTCGCCGTTTCTACCTCAGACCACGTCACCTGGCCCGCATGGTAAGACGCCTCTACCTTCAGCCCCAGCGGTTCAGAATCTTCGGCGAGATCGTCTGGCAGTTCGGCAAGACGGCGTATTTCGGCCCCCGAGGCCTGAGCGATTTCTCCATACCGGACTCCCTCTACAAGTCCCCGTCCAGGGAGGATCCGGGAGGCGAGATCCGACGAGAATCCGCAGCCGCTTGACGAGTGGGCGTAATGTTGCCGGCGCGTTCACCCGTCCGCTTGCGGCACCCGGGCGGCCATACAATCCCAGGTCCTCCTGACGCCGGCTGAGCCTCGCGGTTCCCAGCCGCGGTTGCTGACGCGCGCCGCATAGACACGGCCGAGGTGCGCCTGATCCCAGATCTCGAAGAGACTGGCCCCGGGCCACTGCGCACACACGGCGTCGCTGATCTTCAGATCCAGTTCCACACCACGGCTCCAAAAGAGCAGGTCCTTGCCCTCGGCCTCCAGCTCTGCCCGCGGGAAATCTCCGCCGCCGTATTCCAGATATCCGACCGGACGATCCCCAGCGAACGCCGTGATAGGTCCTGTGTAGAGCGATTCGACGTTGCGGTGAAACCCCTTCGGATAGTTCAACACCACCACCCGGTCTGCGGCCTCCGGCTGCAAGACGCGGAACATGATTCCGAATGATGACTCCCAGAGAATCTGCGGATTCACCACGTCGAAGAGCACGCTTCCTCCAACGCAGATGGCGGCGGCGGCAACGGCTGCTGCCCATCGCCGCCCGTGTCCCTTTGGGAGCTGACGCCGCAGCACGTCGAATCCAGTGGCGGCGAGAAGAGCGGCGGGCACGGGGAGAACGAGGGCGTGTATGATGTCCAGTCGGTCGACGGGGGAGACGAACGCAGGGCAAAGGGCGGCGCCGAAGAACAGGAGCAAGAGCCTGGCGAGCGACGAGCGGAGGGCGGATCTGAGACATACCGCCAAGCCAATGGCGAGCAAGGCAGCCCCAATCGGGTCGAAGAGGGCGTCGCCCAACAGCCGAATCGGAGTCCGTGGATGCGCAAACGGTGCGATCACTGCCGCTGCCACGATGTCAAACGGTCTCCGAACGGCTGTCGACTTTGCCAGGTCGAACGACCCAATCGGCAGCTGGCTCATAAGGGCCGGTTCGAGGATCGTCAGCGCCCCATCGAGACGGAGATACATCGGCGGAATGCCGTGCCGCAGGTAAACGTTGGGTATCGCCGGCAGTACGACCGCTGCGAACGAGGCGAGGGCCGCAGCATATCCGATCCAGAGCCTGCGCCAACTGGCGCGCAGATGCCACGCCGCCAAGACGACGAAGAGCGCCGCAACCGGTACGATAGGTGGGAACAGAACGGCGATGCCAGCGATAGCGCCGAGCGCCGCGAGCGCGGCCTCCGAGCGCCGGCGGCAAGCCGCCACGGCGCAGAGCACAATCGCCGTGCCGTAGATGGGACCGACTTGAAACTGCCCAGGATTCTCTGTCACAAACCGGGTGTATGGTGCGAAGAGAAATACCGCGACGGCAATCATCGACACTTTTGGCCCAATGAGGGTCCGCGCCAATATCCCCACGCCGGCAGCGCTGGCGGCGATCCAGAGGATCTGAAACACCTGCACCCAAGGAACGCTCAGTGGCACCACGCCCGATTGGAAAAGCGGCAGGCCATGAAAGAACAAGACCGCTGCACCCATGCCGCGTATGTGCGGATCGCCGGCGTCGACCAGAAAATTCTTCGTCTGGGCGGCGAAAGGTAACATGTCCACGATCCCTAGAAACGAATCGGTGACGTCCGCGATACGGGGTGAACCGAGATCGCCCACGAGGCGCAAGACCGTCCACAAGAGAACGAGTGCGGCGACGGGAAAGCCGCGCCTTGCACGGAGCGGTCGCCATTGGGCGGGGAACGAGCTCGGCACCGCCAGCAGCAACGCCGGTGCGAGTAGCATCAGGAAGTATGCGTTTTGGCCGATAGCCCCCAGACGGAACGCCCACGGTGCCGACAAGGCATGCACCACCGCCACAACGAGCGCCACCAGAATGTGCGGATTGCGCCAATCTGTCAGCAGCAA
>CAZTDK010000203.1:0-9257 GCA_964611965.1 uncultured Binatia bacterium (SeqCode)
GCGCTCCTCGTCGTAACCCTCCGGTCGTCAGTGGCGGAGGATGCGCTGATTGGGGACGCCGCCAAACTTACTCTGCACGGGTTCGAGCACAACTTGAGGGAGGCGGTCGACCGATATTTCCAGCACTACCTCATCGATCCCGGAGACGCGTGGCTGCCGTGGGGAGGATTTCGGGACCCACTTTTTCTGCGGATGTTTTGTGAGGCGACGAATCCGGAGCGGACGCGCCGCGTCGGCGTTGAGGCACTGCCCACATCGCTCACTGCGGTCTTCGAGCGCTACCGTGATACGGCAGTAGAACGCATTCGGCAGCGCCTCAGGCTTCCTCCAAATTACATCCCTGAGGCGCTCGACAAGATTGCAAATGCGCTATGGGGGCAGAACTCCCGCGCACTCCCTTCCGACGAATTGGGTAAACTTGTCGGTGATGACCCTCGTGAATGGGATCGTAGCCTCATGCGAGCACTCGAAGAAGAAGGTGTACTCTGGCGTGCACCCGGACCCGACCGATCAGATCAGCGCAGCGCGGTTTTGTTCGATGCCTTCGCGGGTTTTCTCATCGCTGATGCACTCGTCAGATCCGCATCTCAACCTTCGGTCGGTCGATTCGCGACGCCCGATATCTGGGAAAAGCTTGGCTCAGGACCGGACCGGGAGCATCCGTTGGCGACCGATATCCTGCGGGCCATGGTCGCCGTGCTTCCGCGACGGCAAGGCTGCCAACTCTGGAAAATGGCACCACCTGCGGTTCGTGACTGGACGGTTGCTCAGACTGCTGATCTGGAGGCGCAGTACCTCGACTCGGATACTGTCCATGCGCTTGGCGAACTAATCGCCCGTCCGCCTTCGTCTCGAGGCTTCTCAAGCCGCAACCTGCTCGACCGTCTCATGGAGGTGCGCGACGGAACAGCACACCCGCTTAACGCCGAGTTCGCAGATCGTATTCTGAGGGGGAGTTCAGCCTGCGAACGAGATGTGCGCTGGACTGAATGGGTGCGGGCGCGAACCAAGGAGCATCAAGCCGATCTCGACGCGGCTGAGCGTCGATGGATGGCAGATGGGCAGCGGAACGAGCGCGATCACCTATCCGCTCTTTGGATTGCCTGGCTCCTGACAAGCACTGTCCGGCTGCTGCGCGATCGAGCAACTCGCGCGCTGTCTTGGTACGGACGCGGCACGCCGGCCGCTCTGTTCGAGCTGACTTTACGGATGCTCGGCGTGAACGATCCGTATGTTCCTGAGCGGATGCTCGCCGCGTCCTATGGTGTGGCAATGGCTTTGCACGCCGACCCTACGCAGGCCCGCTTCAGAGACGAGGTGCTCCCCAACTATGCGCGAAAAATCTTTTGCGGGATGTTTGCCGCACGCGCACCCCACTCAACGACCCACGCGCTAATGCGCGACTTCGCGCGACAGACCATCGAGATAGCACGCCTTCATCAACCCGGGCTTCTGGATGCACGAGAATGCAAGCGCATCACGCCACCCTTCAAGGGTGGCGATATTCGGAAGTGGGGTCGACGTGACGAATCGGAACATTCGCGATCACCGTTCCATATGGATTTCGAGAACTACACGATAGGAAGGCTAGTGCCGAATCGGCACAACTACGACTACAAAGATCCGGAGTATCAAGAAGTGCGCGGCAAGATCCTTTGGCGGGTGTTCAATCTGGGATGGGCACCGGAGGTCTTTGGCGAAATCGACGTAGACATTGGACGCTCTTCAGGGCGACATGAGCAAAACCGGACACGTGTCGATCGGTATGGGAAGAAATACTCTTGGATTGCCTACCACGAGATGTACGGTCACCGCTACGATCGAGGACTGCTAAAGGGAGAATGGATTGAAAGGGGCGATCGTCCGAGTGACATCGATATTGACCCCAGTTTTCCCGACATACCCCGCGCGGTAGCCGTCGTACAGCGAGACTTTCTGGGCGATCGATCGCTCCCCTTTGCAAAGTGGCTTGAAGGCGGTGGCATCCCGGATGTCAGCGAGTACCTGGTTACGCAAAACGTCGATGGGCAACCCGGGCCATGGGTCCTCCTCAACGGATATGTCAATCAAGAGGATGACACCGCAGAGCGCGGCCGGTTCATGTTCTTGCGCGCATTCCTTGTCCCGTCGCGGTACCGGACACAATTCGGTCGACTTCTTGAGACGCAGAACCTCGGTGGCCGATGGCTGCCGGAGATCCCGGAACTTCACTATACCCTCGCGGGCGAGATTCCATGGTGCGATACGTTTCCTGCGAACGGGTTCACGGGGTTCGAATTCGATACGGGATCGCGAACGCGCCACATTACACGGCCACGGCTCGTGTTCGAGAGAAACGGCACGGAGGTTGGCAACGATGAGATCAGGGCTGTACTGAGCGAGCCCGCAACGGCTGAGGCAGCGAGACAGAACCCCGATGCAATGCTTGATGCCTTGGCGCGAAACGGCATCAGCGTGCGTTCTGTGAAGGAGCGGGTCGCGCAAACGGAGCGGCTGGTGAAAAAGTGCAAGGCGTTGATCCCTGTCGTGCAGAGCGGATGGGAGTCCTACCATAGCGGCTTGAATCCCGCCTCACACGCTGTTGTGCCCTGTCGTGAGCTGGCGGAGTCCTTGCGGCTTTGGCTTCGGTTACCCTCGTGGGATATGGCTGATTCAAACGGAAGGCTAGCGTCTGTCACCACACAGTGGGGCGAAGAGTGGAGGACGGCCCATCACTTTACGTATCTCCGACAGGACTTGCTCAACCACTATCTCCAAACTCAAGGCTTCGCCTTGACCTGGGCAGTCTGGGGCGAGCGAGAATTTCATACAAGCCCGGAAGAGCTGTGGCGCCGCGCCGACACCGGGGAACAGACGTTTCGGGTTTTCCAACAGGTCTATCGGTATGAGGATCAGGCAGCAATGCCGGGCCAAACGCGCGAGATTGACGGCCGTGGCAAGTAGCCCTGCGTCAGGTGCCTTCCGCGCTTGAACATGGTCCCTTCGGGACCGGGAACCGTTCCCGGTTTTTCGGGAAAGCACGGGATATTTCGGGACAATCTGGGACGCGAAGATTCCTGCGAAACTCACTGGAAAAAGAATATTTACCTTCGTTTCCGCAGAGATCGAGTAACCAGCTGTTTCTCTTTCCCAAGCTGGACGTCGCCGGTTCGACCCCGGTCGCCCGCTCTCGTGCGAAGCCCTTGTGCCGCAAGGGCTTCATCATTCTCCGACGCTTCGATCGACGTCCAGCCTGACGTCATGGATCCCGGGAACTTTCCGGGAACCTTCGCATGTCGCCCGGCAGTTGCAGATCGCCGGCTTGCTCCGAATGCCTTGTCTGACAAGCGGCCTTTCGCATTCCGAGCTCGCACCCCGACGTCCAGCCTGACGGCTTTCAGTCCGAGAACAGTGAGGTTTCCTGATGATGAAGGCGAATCAGCGGGAAGTCTCTCTGGCGTGTCGTTTGTCATGCACGGGACGACGAACCGGCTATACGGGTTCGGTGGCCGGCAAGAGCTGCGGAATAACTGCCGAGCAGTCGGCGCCCGCGCTGAGGTAATCGCAATGCATGACCGACGGCGTGGGCGCTGGTGTCGGGCCCGGTGTAGGCGTGCCGAAGGCGGTGTTGTCGCACGACACCGGGCTCGAAAGGAATACGATATTCCCGTCCAACGTCGCGGCCCGTAGATACTCGTAGGAGTTGTTGGCGCCGAAGCGCACCGTCGTGGTGCCGGTGGGGAACGCGCACGACTGATTTTCGTTGGCGCAGAACGTCCAGGCGGGCATGAAGAAGCCGGTGAGCTGGCAGTCGCTCGAGATCTGGAGCGAGAAGTCCGACGAGTACGCGAAGCGGAAGAACTTCGCCGTGCTGATCGTGCCGTTGGGCGTCGTGATCGTGACCGTCAGCTCGACGCGCCAGAAGATGTCGGCGCCCACCCGTGGGTCGCCGTCCAGCTCCGGGAGCGACCCGGCCACGATGTGGAGGACGGGCGAGTGGTAGCCGCTAACGCCTGCGGCGGAGTAGAGGACCTGCTCTCCGAAGATCGGCGGGTAGAAGATTTGCCAGTGGTACTGGACCTCGTCCTGGCTCGGGTCGACATTCGGATCGACCGAACTGCTCGCGTCGAAGGTGTTGTCGATCGTGCCGTCGAGCGCGTTGATGGCGCAGCCGCCGTCGTCGGAATCCTGAGCCGGGCAGTGCGAAAGGTCGGCGGGAGGGATCACCACGACTTGCGGGTCGTCCGGGAAGTTGATGTCGATGACGACGTCCTCCGGCAGCAGCCCGGGCGTCGCCGTCGGTATCGGCGTCGTCGTCGGCATGACGTCCGTCACATTGTATTCGCAGTGCTTGACCACGGAGGGAACGGGGTCGCCGAATGTGGCATTGGTGCACGGCACGGAAGTCTCCGTGAAGTACTGGATCTGATACGTTCCGTCGGCGCCGTAGCGCACGTATCCATTCCCAGGGAAGGCGCACGCACCGCCTTCGTCCGCACAAAAGATCCAGCTCGGTTGCTGTGTCGCTGTGGCAGTCGCTGTCGCCGTGCCGCTCGGTGTCGTTGTCGGAGTCTCCGTCGCGGTCGCGGTCGAGGTTTCTGGAGTCGGTGTCAGCGTCGCAGTTAGGGTCGGGGTCTGGGTCGGGGTCGCTGTGGGCGTATCCGTTGGCCTCGCGGTCGCCGTCAGTGTCGGCGGCGGCGGGGTCGGGGTTGGGGTCGGCGCACAGCCGCCGCTGTCGCCCGGCGCGGCGATGATGAGGTCGTCGTTGGTATCCGAGGCCTGCAGACACTGGGTGTAGGCGGGGCAGAGCACGCGGGTGGCTTTCGCGGTCGAGGTACACAGGGGGTTGGGTGTGACACCGTCCATTTTCGTGCTGGCCGTGATCGCACAAGTGATCTTGCCCGTCTTCACGCCGGTCGCGATGCACGGCTCGGTGTGAAGGTTGGGGTTCCTGCCGCAGGTGGCGTTCGCGTAATAGTTTTTCACCGTCAACTTGCACTGTGTTCGTAAGGCTGCGGCGTCGATCTGTGCGGTGATGATGCCGCTGGCGCATTTCACGTAGGCAGCGTGCGTCTTTCCTTTGGTGCCGTCAAAGTTCGCGCAGCCGCACCCGGCATCGACCAGTGTACGCACCGCCCGGATCTGGCGTGGATCGTTTGCGACCTCGGACGCCGTACCCGTGAGGCACGTGATCGTGACGCGGGCCGCCGCACCACCGGCCCAGAGCGCGATGACAGCTATGACGACAGTGACAGACGCTGCTGCGCGTGGCGGGCGCGTGTGGGCACGCCGGTTCAGAGCCGAACCTGACCTCATAGAGACCTCCTTGTGGCGGGGCGAGTCATTGATCCGTCCTGCAGATCCGGGCGCCGTGTTCGCCCGATGCGGGGTCCTTCTCCAACTCCGACAGCACGGCCGATACGAAGTCCCAGAACTGGTGTGCGTTCTCGAAGCGTGCGGCACGCCCCGATGCCAGGTGTTCGACCCGGCCGGGGCGTCGATGGTCGGAATGTTTTCCCTGGAACTGGACGACGAAGGCACAATCGGTTGGGAATCGCGGCCCTTCCTCGTCTGTCCGCTTCGGCGGCTGCATGTGCACCCAAGTAGCTGAGGGAGACCGCCGAAGTCCTCTCGTTCGGTACACGTTTCGTAAACATTTCGTTTGCTTCGGTGGCCCGTCTAGAGCACGTTGAACCGGCCATGGGCTCGGGAACACCGCAGACCATTAGCTTCGGCGCCTTCCGGCTCGAGATCGGCCAGGGGCGCCTGTTGTGCCGCGACCAGGAGATCCGCCTGCGACCCAAGGCATGGGACGTGTTATGTTTTCTGGCCACCCGGGCCGGGCAGGTTGTGGCCATCGATGAGCTGCTGGATTCCTGTTGGAAAGACCTCCACGTCGGCCCGCATGCGGTCACCAACATCATCTATGTGCTGCGGTCGGTGTTCACCGCCGGCGATGGCGAAGCCGACTGGATCCAGAGCGTCGCCCGTCGCGGCTACCGTTTCACGGCCCCGGTGCAGGTCGTCGCAGCAGCCTCAAAGGCAGCGGTTCAACAGGTCGAAACCACCTCAGGTGCCGACGAGTCGCGGGATGCCCAGGTGTTTGTCGGTCGCGACAAGGAACTGAGCCGTCTCCTCCAGTGTTGGGACAAGGTCCTGCGGGGTGCACCACAGGTAACGTTCATCGCGGGAGAGCCCGGCATCGGCAAAACGACGCTGGTTCGACACTTTTGTTCGGCCGCCACACCGCGGCCGCTGTTGTGCATCGGCCGGTGCATTCGACAGCACAGCGAGGCCGAGCCGTACATGCCGGTCCTGGAGGCGTTGGGCTCGCTGGAATCAATGGCCGAAGTCATTGAACTGGCGCGCGAGCAGGCGCCGACGTGGCTGATTCAGATGCCGTGGTTGCTGTCCAGGGAGGAGCGCACCTCGCTGCGTCAGTCGCTCGAAGGGGTCGGGCCGGCGCGCATGCTGCGCGAGGGCAAGCGGCTGTTCACCGGGCTCACCGAGCACTCACCGCTGCTGCTCGTCCTGGAAGATGTGCATTGGGCCGACAGTGCCACCGTCGATCTCATCCGCGTGCTGGCCGAGAGCGACCGCCGGGGTCGCCTGATGCTGCTGGTCACCTACCGGCCCACCGAAGTGATCGTGCAGGGGCATCCGTTGCGCAGCGTCGTCAACGAGCTCACGTCGCGCCTGCGCAACGTCGAGCTGCTGTCGCTGGGCGCGCTCACGCCGGCGCTGGTCTACGACTACCTCGAGCGCCGTTTTACGAGTCCCGAGCTGGCGCGCACCATCGCACCGCGGTTGGAGGAAAAGAGCGGCGGCAACCCACTGTTCCTGGTGGCGATGACCAACTACCTCTGTGAGCAGGGCCGGATCGCCTGCGGCACCGACGGCTGGCGGCTGTCGATGGCGCTCGGCGACGTCGACGTCGGGCTGCCCGACGGCTTGCGGGAGATGATCCGCATCGCGCTGCGCCGGCTCACGCCCGACGAGCTGCAGGTGCTGCAAGCCGCCAGCGCCGCGGGCGAAGAGTTCACCAGCATCGAAGTTGCCGCGGCGCTCGAAATGACCGTCCCACAAGCCGCCGAGGCCTGTGAGGCGATCGCCAAGCCGGGCGACTTCGTGCGTGCCGACGGCGAGGTCAGGTGGGCCGACGGCAGCGTCGGTGAGAGCTATCGGTTCGCGCATGTCGCCTACCATCAGGCGCTGCACGACGACCTTGCTCCGGCGCGCCGACGCGTGCTGCATGGGCGCATCGGCGAACGATTGGCAGCCGGATTCGGCAAGCGCGCCCGCGACATCGCCCCGCGGCTGGTAAAGCACTTCGAGGCCGCCGGCGATCTCGAACGCGAGCTGGAATATCTGAAGCTGTCGGTGCAGCTGGCCGCCGGGCGTTACGCACATCGCGAAGCCCTGGCCTACATCGATCGCACGCTCGACGTCCTCGACCGTCTGCCACCCACCGGCGAACGCGCCACACAGCAACTGGGCTGGTTGGTGGAGCGCGGGAATCTGGCCATGGACTGGCAGGGCTTCGCGGCGGGATACGACACCTTCACCCGCGCCCTTGCGCTGGCGAAGGAGCAAGGCAATTCCTTCCTCGAGTTCATCGGGCATGCCGGCCGCTGTATGGCCGGGATGATGGGTTTCAGACACAGAGCCGAAGCGCGCGCCGCAACCGACAGCATGTTGGCGATTGCCGCGCAGCACCATCCCGAGCTGGCGACGCTGGCGCACGTGCTGGCCGGAGGCGTTCGCGATACCTTCGGCGACCTGCAGGGTGCCCTCACGCACGCGGAAGCGGCACTGACGGCGCTGCCCCAGGCGCTGCGCGGCCTGCCGCGCGGCCACGACATCGAGGCAGGAGTTCACGTGCTGCTGATGGCCTGTCTCACCCGGATGGGGCGGTTCGACCGCGCCCGCCACGAGCGTGCCCTGGCGGTGCAGGGCGCTGAGGACCGCGCCGGCTTGGCGGGTCGGGCGCATGTCGCGGTATTCGCCGCATGCGACGGGTTGCTCACGCTCGACCCTGTCGCGGCCCTCGAGCATGCGCAGCGCGCCGCCGACGTGGCGCGCGAAGGCGGCTTCGACTATTTCCTGCTCGCGGGCGAGGCGGCGCGCGAGACGGCGCTCAGTATGCTGGCGCCGGGCGGCGACATCGACCCCGGCGGTCTGGAACGGCTCGCGGTCTTGATCGAGCAGCGCCGCCGGTTGGATGAGAACTGGTACAACATGCTGTTCGCCGCTTATCTGGCGGACGCCTGGCGCCGCCGAGGGGAGCTGGAACGCGCGCACACCTGTATTGATGACGCGTTTGACGAGGCCGATGCGTCGTACATCGCGGAAGTGTGGCGCGTCAAAGGCGAGATCGAGCGCGCGACAGCTGAAGCGGGGAACCGCCGCGCCGGCACGCGCAACCTTACCGCGGCAGCGCACTGCTTCGAGAAGTCCATCGAGCTGGCCAAGCAGTCCGGTGCAAGCCTATTGCAATTGCGCTCGACTCTGGCGCTGACACGGCTCCGGCGGGGGGCCGACGGGACCCGCGGCGAGCTGGCGACGGTCCTTGCGTCGTTTACAGAAGGCTTTGACACCCCCGACGTGCGCGCCGCGACGGCGCTGTTACGAGCGTCACCCGCCGCGCAGGCGGCAAAATCTCCGTCAGACCCGTGTATACGGCATCGTCAATGATTCCGATCCCCGTGCATTTTACAGCGTCCCTCGGTTCAACTCAGAGGATCAACAGGTTCCGGGACATTCCCGCTCATGGTTTCAGGTCGATTTGTTTGAGCAGCGTTGCCGCCGTGCCGTAGGGGCCGAGGTGATAGACAGCCGCGCCCGCCGGCGAGAAGGTGAAGGTATCAAACGGTTCGGCCAACATCTTGTCCAGGTATTCCCGGGGCGCGAGGCCGGTGGTGACGTGTGGCTCGTAATGCTTGCCGGCATGTTCCGTAGCAAACACCTCGACGTATTTGATCAACAACTCGTTGACGCCGGGATCGTTGGGGGTCACGAATGCCGCTGATGTTGCGGTTTTCACCGTGAGCGGGGAGACAGCGGCAATCAAATCCGCTTGCAGCTTGATCAAAGCGGGGGTCGGCTCGATGACAATGCCTGACAAGCCGAGCGTCTTGTCGGGGATGTAATAGTACTTGAAGGCTTTCAACTTCAGGTCGGTGATGTGACCGGCGGCCAGAATCTTCGCGGCGGTCGCATAGACCTTGTCCAGATCCGCCGTGCGGACATAGCACTGAAACATGGAGACATGGGGACGG
>CAZTDK010000204.1:0-9255 GCA_964611965.1 uncultured Binatia bacterium (SeqCode)
GCATCTCGTGCAAGGACGATACGGACGCGATAGGAGAGCCCGTTCGCTATGCCGTCGCCGTGACGATCGAGGCCGGCACGGCGATTCCCGTATATGAACAGATACAGCAGCGCCTTCGCGTCAGGCCGCGGCCGGCACCCTGAGCGACCCCGGATTCAATGCTGCTCACCAGCGCCGGCGGTATTTCGCCGCGGGAATGCGCTCAGGCCGGCGCCAAGGGCGATCCTAGCTCCGAGAGGGGAATGCCAAGCTGTTCGAAGACCGGAGCAAGCATAGCCTGGGCGACAAGTGCCGCCCCGACACCGCCCTTCAACAGCTGCCGCAATTCGTCGAGACCGAGATCCCGCACGCGCAACTCCTGACTGATGTGGAATGCGAGCACCTCGCGGACCAAAGCGACGCCGGCACGGGATTCCGTCGTCAGTCCGGTTCCCGATTGTGAATCCGCGGCAGTCATCGCCCGAAGCGCCGCCTCAATGACAGGTATCAATGGATTCTCCGCCGCTTGTGCCGCATGCGCAGATGCGAACTCATCGGCGACGAAGGTCATCAGGTTCAGCAGGAGCTGGTCCTGGCCGGCAAGAATCCTCCGAACCTGACTCTCCAACTCAGCGCCATTCAGAGAGCGGGCCGCATTCAGCTCGGCAACGATGACCGGTCCCCCCGCATTCCATCGCAACTCTTCAACCCCTCGCAAAAACCGCGAGATCCTGACCTGCCCCTCGGGGATGTAATCGTATGTGGGCGGTTCGGGAAAGGATTCCACGGGCACGAGCGAGCTTGGGAAGTCACGCACCGTGACATCGTCCGGCGCGTAGTCCGCGAGAGGGTTGATATCGATAACCTTGGTTTCACTCTCGGCAATCGCGGCGGCTCCAAACCGGACACCCCAGGCCAACGTTGAAAACAGAATCACGTGCGCATATGCCTGCCCGCGATCGGCGTCTAACCCGAGCACAATTCGATGACCGAACTGGTACGTATTCGGCGGAAGCTTGTCGGATTCCGCGCTGAAGTCCCAGCCGACGAACCTTCCGGCTCCGTCGCCGAGCACGTACTCCTTGAACGCGTCGAGCGCTGCGTCGCGCGCCACCGCCGGGAAGTAGTGAGCGAGATGCGAGAGCGCGACATAGCCGACGCTCCGCAGGCCCACCGGGCCGCCGAGCTTCAACTCTACCTTCAGCGGCACCGTCACCGCATGCTGCAGCGGCTGGCCCATTTTGATGCTGCTGACCTGGAATCCCTGCTTGCGCACTGCCTCAAGCCACTCTTGCCACTGCCGCTCATCACTGAACGCCATCGTCATCTCGCGCTGGCCGTTCGCCATCACGTCGCGCAGCACCTTGGGCTTGGCGAACCGCAAATCTGCTCCCGACAGAGAATAGTTCTCGCCGGTCGCTTGATGCTCGACCTCCAAACGCCGCGCTTCCTTCGACCGGTCCGGACGCACAGCGAGGAAGGCATTGAACACCTCAAGCTGGGCAGCCAGGACGCTTACAAGCGGCGACAACTCCCCGTTATGGGTAGCGCAGTAGATCCCTTTGTCTTTGCGACGACCACCAAGCGCGGCGGGAAGCACATGCTCGCGAGAATGCCCGGCGGGATTCCGACAGAGAATGCACGTGCTCTTCATGGCTCGAAGATACCCCGCCGCTCAAGATAAGCTACGAGCGCGGGATTCAGTTGAATGACCCCACCAAAAGCCCGCGGCCCTTCGCGCGATGTCACGATACCTGTTGAACGAATGCCAGATTGTAGGAACTCGTATCGAATCCGCAAACCATCAACCCAGCATGCCCCGGCGCCGTTTGCGGCGCTGAGGAACCGAAACTATCCAACAGTCGGTGCGCATGCGGTCGGAGAGCCGGCATCGCCGCCGCCAGACTTTGAAACATGAATAACTCGTCGCAGAAGCTGATATCAACGAAAACAAGCGACTGCCGGTCGTCACGAAGCTGGCCCCTTTGAACCGGCTCCTGGAACTTTCGCCAGATCGCTCTTGCGATCTTGGGATCGACAGTCATTCCCCCCAGCTGGGTTCCTGCTCCTCCCTGCATCCGAACATATTCCGAAAAGATAGACTTCAACTCCACGTGGATCGGTCCGCCCGCGGTCGCGATCTCAAGATCAGGCAGCCGTGGGCCGCCCGGCTGCGGATCTATAAACCGCACGGTACCTCTCCTGAGTCGCGACAGTCCGTCGTGAAGCGCGATCTCAACGAGGGTCGAGTGGAAGGATGCCAGGTCGCCGCCCAAAATTCGGCCGCGCCGGTCACGCCACGCGCGTTCGGAAAATTCCGGCAGGTCTCTGTAGTACCCCACAAGCCGCCGGATCGCGGGGACCGTGACCGGCTGAAGGTTCACCCGGTCGAGAACAACTCTGACCAGCAGAGGGTTTCCGGTTACGGGGTCTCCGGAGGCGGCCCCCTGTGCCCGGCCGTTGTAGTCAGCGACCACGTCGTCCAGCCACGAAGGCGGCGCCTCAAGGTCCGCGAGGAGTTCGGCCGAGCGCTCCTTCAGCTCAACCGTCAGAGATTCAGAGATCATCGTCGTTCCCCACAATCGCGCTGCGCGAAAATCATGCGGCCCGTGGTCCCGGCTCGCTGTACTCCAGCGCTAGCGCCTCAGCCGGCGGCGGGACTTCAAACCACACACTGATGTGTGGACGGAGGACGCCGGATTCCCGTAGGCAGCACTTCTTGTACTTTGCCTTTTTGCCGCAAGGGCAAGGATCATTCCGGCCGACATGCGCGTAACGCGAATGCGGATGTCGGCGCTGTCCGAAGGTTGGTTCCCACGCGTGAAACGGGGATTGCAATCGGCGGATGACGTACTGTGGGGCCGCGTAGTTGTACTCCATGCCAGCCGGATGAATGATGGAATACTTTTGCACCGGGCTCGTGACCAGCGCCATCCCAAGGATTGCGAGGTCATCGATGCGGCGTGCGCAAAGCTCGCCGTCGTAAAGTTCGCCGATCCTGTGGCCGCAGGGATTACGGATCGAGACCGGGGCATTGCAGATGGTGCACGACTTGCGCTTGTACAGGAACTCCGGACTTAGGAAGAATTTGTACGGATACAGGCTCTGCCATCGCCGTACATGCAGTTGAATGAAGTCCAGCCGGAACGTTTGCCAGTGCTCGCGTTCATGGCGCTCCAGAAACGCGACTGCGGTTTCTACCCTTTCCAGCGTGCGCCAGGCGGTCGGGAACTCTTCGCTCCGCAATTCCTCGAAGGACTGGATGTATAAGTCTTGTACGTGCAGCGCCTGCTCCAGACACCAAAGGCGGTTTGCCGCCGCGCCGTTTCCGGCTTCGACCGACCGCCGCTTTTCGGCTGCAAGACTCTCCCGGAGCGAATGGGCGGACTCTATCCCGGTCATCCGCCGCTCGGGAAAACTCAGATAGGCGATCGTTTCGTCAATGGCGCTCACGCGCCGCTCTCTTTCGGCCCGGTAGGCGCGGAGGCTTCGGAACGTCCGCGCGAGCTACCGGCTCCTGTGCTGACAGGATGGCTTTCTGCAGCGTGTCCTGAAATCCCTCGACCGGCCCCTCGTACGAGATGACGGCCGCCCTTCGTTCGTGCCCTGAGTCATGTTCGACTGTCATCTGAAAGCGGACGTTGGTGTTCTTCGCGCGCGATCCAAGGCGGGCCTTGAGGTAGTCATAGATTCCCGACGCAACCAGATTGCAGGCGATATCTCTAACGACGAGCGCGGCAAGAATCAGCAGGTCGGAGTGCAGGGCGAGTTCGCGGTACGCGCCGTCTTCAATGCAGATGTCGATGCCTATCTCGGCCGGGATGACGTCTCTGAGGTGCGCCAAAAGCTCCTCTGTTCCCGCTGGAAACAGAGGCTCGCTCACGTCGCGAAAGCCTTCCTGCGGCACGACAAGCACCGATGCTTGTGACAGGTGCCGCCTCACATCTTCGCCGATGAACGGCCTTGACCGCCAGTACGCAAGACCCTTGTCGGTCGGCTCTACCTTGAAATCCGCCACGGACGCTTTCTTCGCTCGCCCTTTCGGTCCCTACTTGTCGACCTGGCGGAGAGCCTTCCGAACGTCGTTGATCGGCGCATCGTCCGGCAGCCCCAGGCTCTTCCTGATGTTTCTGAGCTGCGCGTCAGCCCGGACCTTCGAGAACTCAGGGTAATCCTTCCGCAGGGTACGCGCCGTCGAATCGCCGCGCTCGCGCCTGAAAGTACCACTCCCGGTTCGGGTGTGTTTGCCTAGCGGCATGTTCCTCACCCTCCCTTCCGCCCCTCGCATGCGAGGCAAAGATAGGGCGAATGTTAGGGATGATGGTCCGGCCCGTCAAGTATCCCCACGTCGTCTTTCTATACGATCGTCGCAGCATCATTTCAGGCGGTGGTGATCGTTTCCCCGCTTCAGGGGTGCGGCCCGCGAGGAGAGCGTGGGCGGACGACAGCCGCCATGCTTCAGGTTGACAATCTTGGCGCGCGCCGGAAGATTGTGCCTCACCAATCGAGTGGCACTGGCGAGGCCCCTGAAACGCTGCATGGCGCTGGAAGAAGTGCGGGTCCGACACCCTCTTCCTTAGTTGCTTGACTCACCAAGAGCCTGGTGCGGACCACTGGGCACTGGAAGAAAAGTTCGGGACTGGCCCGACCTTTAAGGGAAGGGGATTCTTATGCACGGCTTTCGTGTGTCACTCCGCCTGGACTTGGACGCCACGCCCGCTCTCGCCCGCATCGCCGACAGCCCGCCGGCGGTGCGCCTGGCGAGGAAAAAGACGCTCCGATGGAAGACGGCATGCGCCGCGATCGCCTTGCTCGCCGCAATTGGAAGTCCAGCGTGGGGCTCTCTCGTGTACGATCCGAGCAGCTCGGCGTCGATATCCTCACAAATCAGTGACTACACCGCGTACTATGACTGCGGCAGTACTGACATCACGCTCGACCTGAGCAACGGCGGGAGCGGATCTGTCTCGGCTACAAACCAGCCGTGCGAGTGCTACATCTACCCTAGCTCCACCCCGGAAGCGTGCGCCAGCGCCGGTTTTTTTTCAAGTTACGCGAACTACACCGCGACAGGAACAGCGACCTTCTCCGACAGCGCCGGCGAATTCGCGGGCACGGACGTCACCGATCCGAACGATTTCACGGCTGGCGGGTACGGCGGTTTCGGCGCATATACCGCCCAGACCAGCGGATCGGCATCAGTGCAATTCTCCGTCGTCGACGCAGACACGGCGGTGCGCTTCACCTTCTCTCTCGCGGGCGGCACCTCTTCCGGCAATGCCACCTACGGATGGGATGCCTACCTGGATTCCAGTACGCATTGGTCCGGGAGCCGTCAATGCAGTCCTAATGCCGGGTGCATCGACTATGGGACCATGACGGGCAACGAGATCGTCACGCTGGCGCAGGGGCAGCATACTCTCCTGGTGACGGCCGCTTTCGACGCCGCTGCACAGGTTCCGAATCTTCCGTCTGGGAACTCCAGCGGTGATTTTACCTTCGCGCTGAGCGATCTGGGTTCACCCGCCGTCAACGGCAAGACCCGCGGCGGCCAATGCCACACCGGCAAGGCTTGGTGCGGCGATCCCATCGACGTTGGCACCGGTAATGTG
Organism: uncultured Binatia bacterium (SeqCode); assembly: GCA_964611965.1. Lineage (GTDB taxonomy): Bacteria > Desulfobacterota > Binatia > HRBIN30 > HRBIN30 > CAZTDK01. Next base: position 5,592 of record CAZTDK010000204.1, read on the forward strand.
TTCGAGGCGGTTACAGACTACGAAACAGCCGGTCAGAACCCGTTAGCGTTTCGGCGCTACTACAACAGTCTCGTTTCTGCGAGCCCATCCGCGTCCGCGACATCTCTCGGCGCGCGTTGGCGGTCAGGCTATGACCGGTCCCTGGCTATTACACCTTCGACCGTGACGGCAACGCGTGCGGACGGCCAAGAGATCACGTTTACCCTGAGCGGCAGTACATGGGCCGGCGATAGCGACGTCGACACGGTGCTGAGCCAGTCCGGCTCCACCTGGACCCTCACTGACCACGACGACACTGTTGAAACATACCTGACGACAGGAGCGGGAGATGCCGCCGTTCTTCAGTCGATCAAGACCAGGAACGGCTACCTGCAGACGCTCTCCTACAATGCGGGCAATCAGCTTCTCCAGGTAACCGACTCGTACAATCGCTCCCTCACCTTCGGGTACAACGGCACATTGCTCGCTACGGTGACGACCCCCGACGGGCTCGTATTGACGTACGGCTATGACGCGAGCGGCATCACGCCTGGTGTCACCGATCGCCTTACGTCGGTCTCGTACTCAACGAACCCCGTGACGACGCAGACGTACCTCTACGAGCAGCCGTCGTACCCGTTGGCGCTCACCGGCATCACCGACGAAAACGGGCAGCGCTACACGACATGGACGTACGACCAGTCCGGCAGAGGGCTGTCAAGTCAGCGGGGAGCCGATGCCGATCTCACCACTGTGGCGTACGACGACGCCACCGGCGCCCGCACGGTGACGAACGCGCTTGGGCAGCAAGACGTGTATCACTTCCAGCAGCTGCAAGGGGTCCCGAAGGTCACGGAGATCGACCGGCAGGCGACCGCGACCACCGCGGCGGCTCAACGGCTCTTTACCTATGACGCCAACGGCTACACGGCGACCGTTACCGACTGGAACGCTGTCCTGACGCATTACACGAATGACTCGCGCGGTGATCCCACCGTGATCGAGGAAGCGGTCGGGACGCCCGCAGCGCGCGCGACAACGATCACCTATGACCCGACCTTCGTGCACCTGCCGGCTGAGACTGTAACGCCGGGGCTGACGACGCGATTCCACTATGACGCCACTGGCAACATCCTGACGAAGACGCTGGTCGACACGACGACACAGAGGCGGCCGTACAAGACAAGCGGTCAGACGCGGACGTGGACCTATACGTGGAACAACGGCCTGCTGGCCTCCGTGAAACGCCCGCGCACGGACGTCAACGCCCTGACGCAATTCACCTACGACGGCTCCGGCGCTCTCATCGCCACCACCAACGCGCTCAACCAGGCGACGCACGTTACGCAGCATCTCCCCGGCGGGCTTCCCCAAACGATGGTCGATCTAAACGGGGTGAGTACGACTCTTGCCTACGATCCGCGGCTCAGGCTCTTGACGAGCACAACGACAAGCGCCGCCCTCGTCACATCATTTGCCTATGACCCCGCGGGCAATCTGGTCAGCGTCATGCTCCCGGACGGTTCGACTCTCGTTGATGGCTACGACGCCGCGCATCGCCTCACGAGCGTCACCGATCTCTTCAACCAGAGCATCACGTACACTCTCGACGCCCTGGGGAACCGTACCCTGCATCAGGCGCTCGACGCTGGCGCTACTGTCCACGAGCAGCGTTCCGGCGTCTTCGATGCGCTCGGGCGGGTGCTTGAGGACATCGGTGGCGCCGGCCAGACAACGGGTTACACCTACGACAACAACGGCAACGCCCTCACCATCGCGGACCCCCTCGGGCACGTTACCCAGCAAGCATTCGACGCGCTGAACCGCCTCCAGCAAGTGACCCAGGCGTCCCCGGTGGGGGGCACGATCGTGACCACCCATGACGCCCACGACCGCCCGCTCACCGTCACAGATCCGAATGGCAGCGTAACGAGCTACATCTATGACGGCTTCGGCGATCTCATCCAGCAGGCAAGCCCCGACAGCGGAACAACGGTGTACCGCTACGACGCGGACGGCAACCTGACGCAGAAGAGGGACGGGGCGCTCGTGGTAACGAAGTATACCTACGACGCCCTCGACCGGGTGCGAACCAGAACATACCCGACCGACAAGGCCGAGAACGTCACCTACACCTACGACGAGGCCGGCCACGGCTTCGGCATAGGCCGACTGACCTCCGTCACGGATCAGGCGGGTGCGCTGAGCCGGTCATACGACGAGCGCGGGAACATCACGAACGAAACGCGCACGACACCCACGGCAACGCTGACGACAGCCTACGCCTATGACGCCGCCGGACGCGTCGCCGCGATCACCTACCCGTCGGGTTGGCTCGTCGCCTATGACCGCGACATCATGGGGCGCGTCACCGGCGTCTCCCTGACGGGGCCGGGTTCCGCCACCTCCGCGAGTGTTCTGTCGGCAGCAACCTATGAACCTTTTGGCCCGCTGAACGGCCTGGTGTTCGGCAACGGCGTGACCGAGACCGCCGTGTTCGACCTCGCCTACCGCATGACAAACCTTGCCGATGCAGGAACGGCGCCCCTGCAGGACCTGACGTACGGCTACGATGATGCGGACAACGTCCTCTCGATTCTGGATGGCGTAACACCCGGCAGCACGCAGACGTTCCGTTACGACGTCCTGAACCGTCTCACCAGCGCTGCCGGAGGCTATGGCACGCTTGGCTACGGCTACGATGCGGTCGGCAACATCACAACGCAGACAGCGGCGGGCGCAACGAGGACATACAAGTACAAGCCGAAGACCAATCGCCTGACGGAGATCGACGACGCGGCGACGAAGCAGAGAATCGGTACGACCCCTGCCGGCAGCATCAAGAGCTTCACGCCTGCAACGGGAACGGTGACAAGCCTCCTCTACAACAAGGCCAATCGCCTGACCACGGTCAAGGCAAAGGCGGCCGTTGTCGGGCAGTACACCTATGACGCCTTCGGGCAGCGCGTGGTCAAGACCGCGGCGGGAACAACGTTGTTCGCGTACGACATGGCGGGGCAGTTGCTGGAGGAGGCGACCGGAGGAGCGGCGACCGACTACATCTACCTCGGCGGGCGACCCATCGCCGCGCTGACGCCGTCAAGCGGCGCCGTGGCCTTTCTGCTCGACGACCGTCTTGGCACCCCGCAACGCGCCGTAGATTCGACGCAGTCTACGGCGTGGTCCGCGAACTATCAGCCGTTCGGCATGGCCACGATAGCCGGAGCGGCCACGCAGAACCTTCGCTTCCCCGGACAGTACACCGATGCGGAGAGCGGCTTCAGTCAGAACGGCTTCCGCGACTATGTGCCGAGTATTGGAAGATATCTGGAAAGTGATCCGATCGGGTTGAGAGGAGGACTGAACACCTATCGGTACGCGTTGGCCAATCCGGCGCGGTGGACAGATCCGTCCGGCTTGGAAACGCCGGCAGTGACACTGGGCATGTCGCCAGACAACGAAGCATATCCACGGCTCGCTAATGTTAATCCCGCCACGACACTGGCTGTAGGCGTGTTCTTGCTTTCGGGGCCGTTGCTTCCAGAAGAGGGCGCAGTTTTGGGCGCAGCAGCAATAGTACGGCAAGTTGGGGGCAGGTTGGCGACGGCCGCGCTCGTGAATAACGTCCTCGCCGAGACGCTCGCCCTCTCGCAACCCCCGAAGGTGGACAGTGACTCGGGTTCGG
>CAZTDK010000205.1:0-9196 GCA_964611965.1 uncultured Binatia bacterium (SeqCode)
AAACAAAGGCAAACCCGCTTCAGACACTGCCCTCACTTTCCTGTCGTGCACCCGCATTCGGGCCGCGATTGGTACGCCGATCGAATTTGTGGCAAAGAGGAGGTGATCCGATGGTGAAAGCCAGAGCACTGCGCAAGCGCGATCTTCGAGAGCTGGGCTGGAAAGCCTTGGTGGCCGAGCTCGGTGTTGCGAACGCCACCCGATTCGTCATGGAGCTGCATGAAGGCGAGCACGACTATACCAAGCTGCGGGGCGAAATCTTTGCGGGGAAAAGCCTCGACGAACTCTACGCCGAGCTGCGGCTTGCCCAGCACCCACAGCGACGACGTGGATGATCCCGGAAAGAAGCGGCCCGCTGAGGCGGCGCGACGGATTCGGGAGTCACATCGGCGCACGTTCAGCGATAGCGCCGAGCTGATCCGAGAGGACCGAGAACGCTGATGTCGTGTTACGTCGCCGACGCCAGCGTGGCCGCGAAATCGTACTTCGAGGTTGACTGCGATCCAGAAGCAGCCCGCGACAGCGGTCAGTGAACCACGGCAACGATGCGGGCGAGCTGGACGTCGGCGTCGTCGATGAACGTCCCGTCGTCGCCGACCAGGTACGTCCGCCAGCCGCCGGGCTCCTTGAGCACGGTGCACTGCCGTACGCGCGACCAGGGATCCGCCCAGGTCGGTGCGCTGCCCGCCACGACCTCCACGGGTAGCCCAAGCTCCAGTGCCTGGCGCATCAGCGTGTAGAGCGTTGGCTCATCGTGATGGACCCACGGCGCCGGCAGGCGCTCGTCGAGGAAGCCCCACCGCAGGCGCACCGCTCCATGCAGCCGGCCGTATTGATAGAACGCGTACAATGCCTTGGCGTCGGCTTCGAGCCGGCGGCGCAGGCGCGTGGTCTCACCGTCGCGGAGGTAGGCCTGGAGCTTCCCAGGGTCGCTGAGCGGTCGGCTGATGCCGCACGAGCCTTGGATCAACAGCTCCGGCGTGATCTTGAGCACGCGACCGCGCTTGTTGAGCTGCCGGGTCTTTTGCGGTGGAGCGAGATCGGCAAGGCGCCGCGGCCCGGGATCGTAGGCGAGGGCCCGCAGCAGCGCGCGCACGTGCAGACCGGCAATGACGTCGTACGCGTCCAGCCGCTGCTTGACGCCGCCCAACTCGTCGCCCACGAATGTCTCGATCGTCCGGGCCCCCACGTCGAGGAGGACGGCGGCCTCCGGCTTCGCGGCGGGAACACCGTGAACGATCACGCGGCGCAGTTTGAGGAGCTCGCCGGCGCACGTTGCGCTCGGCCTCGATCGCGCGTTGCCTCGCCTGGATCTCCTGCGGGTCCACTGCCGTCCGCGCCCAGCGCCGGACCATCGCCAGCCGGTTGCGGACCGCGGTGCGTGCGGTCACGAGTGCGTCATTCCCGGGAGCGATCCCCCATCGTCCGTCGGCGCGGATCTCGACTGCCGACCGTGCTTGCTTGAACTTCGCCGCGTCCGCGGTCAGCCCGTGCCATTTCGTCCGCGCCGCGACGAGCGCGATCACCTCGCCGGGACGCAACGGTGAGCCATGGGCGTCGAGCACGGCCAATACCAGGCGTTGGCGTGACCACGAGTGGAGGGACGCGTCCTTCCACGCCTCGTCCAGCTCGGCCGGGGTCAGGGGGACATTGGGCCCGGGAAGCGGAGCGGATTCCGGCCGCGGCGCCGGCGGCCGGGTCACCCGCGGCGGCCGCAGGTCGAGCATGAAGACGCGCAACCCCAGGTCGGAATCGTGCGGGGCGAGGGCGTACTGATCGCCGTCGCGCCACACGGGTGGACGTGCCGGGCGGCAGCGCTGCAGGGCGGCAAGGGCCTCCTCGGCCGGCGCAATGCCCGCTTGTGCGAAGCGCTCGGCGACCTGTGCGAGCGTCATCGGCCCACCGCGTTCGAGCAGGGCGACGATGAGGAGCGCAAAGGCTGTGGCTTGCGGGTGGTGCCGCACCGCTTCGAGCCGGGGCACTGCGATGCCCAGCGGCTCGCAATAAGGATTCCTCATAGACACACGTTCATTGAGCTCCTAGCAATTTCTTTGGCACACTATCGGCACACTAAAACAAGAGGCGAGCCGTCCGAAGACGGCTCGCCTCCTAGCGCGCCCGGGGTGATTCGAACACCCGACCTACTGGTTCGAAGCCAGTTGCTCTAGTCCAACTGAGCTACGGGCGCATGAGAGTGTTCGTGTTCGTGCGCCTGCTCGTAGCGTCTTTCCTAGCCGCGCGCCAGCAGTGTCTACGGGAATTCCCTCCCTGAACGAAGACGAGCACGACTATCGTTCCACCTTCCACACCGTTCCCGCCGCCGTGTCTTCCAACACGATGCCCTTGGCTTTCAGCGCATTGCGAATGGCGTCGGCTTGTTGGAAGTCGCGCGCCTTGCGTGCTGCGTTGCGCGCCGCGATCTGGCGCTCGATTCCCGCGCCGTCAATGTCGCTGTCGGCGAGATGCGCGTGCTTGGCACGCTCGAGCACGATGCGTGGTTCTTGCCCGCCGACGCCGAGGACGGCGGCGATTTCGCTGATCGCGCGGCGCAAGCCTGGCACGCCCGCCAGGGTGCCCTCATCCAGCAGACGATTGATGGTGCGCACGGTGTCGAAGACCACGCTCACGGCTCGCGCGCTGTTGAAGTCGTCGTCCATCGCCGCACGGAACTCGCTCATCACCGTGGCGTCGGCCTCCCCTTGGTCCCCGCTTCCCGGGTTCCCGTCCTTGGTTGTCGCCGCGAGCGCAGCGTCGGCGCGTGCCAGGGTTTCGTAGATCCGGGTCAGGGCACGCCCCGACTCGTCGAGGCGCTCGGGTGAGAAGTCGAGCGGGCTGCGATAGTGGGTGCCGATGACGAACAGGCGTACGGCCTCGCCGCCGACGCGCGCCGCCGCTTCCTGCACGCTCATGAAGTTGCCCAGCGACTTCGACATCTTTTCCTGGCCGATATTCACCATGCCGTTGTGCAGCCAGTAGCGTGCGAACGCGCAGCCCGCGGCACCTTCGGACTGCGCGATTTCGTTCTCGTGATGCGGGAAGATCAGGTCCGTGCCGCCGCCGTGAATGTCGAACGGCTGCCCCAAATACTTCGTGCTCATCACGGAACACTCGATGTGCCAGCCGGGCCGGCCCTTGCCCCACGGGCTGTCCCATGCGGGCTCACCAGGCTTGCTGGCCTTCCACAAGGCGAAATCCATCGGGTGATGCTTGCGCTCGTCGACTTCAACCCGGGAGCCGGCGATCATGTCGTCCAGCTTGCGCTTCGCCAGCTTGCCGTACTCGGGAAACTTGTCGACCGCATAATAGACGTCGCCGTCCGCCGCATAGGCCAATCCCTTACGCTCCAGGTCCTGGATGAGCGCGATCATCTCGCCGATGTGTTCGGTGGCGCGCGGCTCGATAGTCGGCGGCAGGCAGGCCAGCGCCTTCACGTCCTCGGCAAAGGAGCGGATGTTGGCTTCCGCCAGCTCGATCGCCGCGATGCCGGCTTGCTGGGCACGCGCGATGATTTTGTCGTCGACGTCGGTGAAATTGCGTGCGAAGGTGACCTCGTAGCCGAGGAACCGCAGGTAGCGGAACACGACGTCGAAGGTGACCAGCGCCCGCGCGTGGCCGATGTGCGAGCGGTCGTACACCGTTACGCCGCACACGTACATGCCGACTTTTCCGTCTACCAGCGGCACGAATTCTTCGAGGCGGCCGCTTAAGGTATTGTGTATTCGCATTGCGAATGTGAATTGTAAATGGTGATTGGTGAACGGCGGAACGTAAATTTAGGGACAATTCACGATTCACAATTCACCATTCAGCATTGTCTTTCACTCCTCCTCTTCCCGTAGCTTGGCCATCACCGAGAGATCCTCGAGCGTCGTCGTGTCGCCCACCGTTTCTTTGCCGGCGGCGATATCGCGCAGCAGGCGGCGCATGATCTTGCCGCTGCGCGTCTTTGGCAAGGAGTCGGTGAAGCGCAGGTCGTCGGGACGCGCGAAGGCGCCGATCTCCCGCGCCACGTGCTCGCGCAACGCCAGGCGCAGCTCTTCGGTGGCCTTCTGGCCCGATTCGAGCGTCACGAACGCGGCGATCGCCTGGCCCTTCACGGCGTCGGGCCGGCCGACCACCGCCGCTTCGGCAACCGCCGCGTGACTCACCAGCGCGCTTTCGACCTCCATCGTCCCCAGGCGGTGGCCGGCGACGTTGACGACATCGTCGACCCGGCCCATCAGCCAGAAGTAGCCGTCCTCGTCCCGCCGCGCGCCGTCGCCGGTGAAGTACACGCCCGGGATCTGGCTCCAATAGTTCTGAACGTAGCGTTCCGGATCGCCATAAATTGTCCGTAACATGCCGGGCCACGGGTGCTTGATGACCAGGAAGCCCCCTTGGTTTACGTCAACGGCTTTGCCTTCGCGAGTCAACACGTCGGCGGCGATGCCCGGGAACGGGCGCGTTGCCGAGCCCGGTTTGGTCGGCGTCACTCCCGGAAGCGGCGCGATCAGGATCCCGCCGGTTTCCGTCTGCCACCACGTATCGACGATCGGGCAGCGCTGCTTGCCGATCTCCTCATGGTACCAGATCCACGCCTCCGGATTGATCGGCTCGCCGACGCTGCCGAGCAACCGCAGGCTCGTCAGGCGATGCTTGCGCGGCCACTCCCGCCCCCATTTGATGAACGTGCGGATGGCAGTGGGCGCGGTGTAGAAGATGCTGACGCCGTATTTGTCAATAATCTCCCAGCAGCGGTCGGGCTCCGGAAAATTGGGAGCGCCTTCGTACATGACCGTGGTCGCGCCGTTGGCGAGAATGCCGTACACGACGTAGCTGTGTCCGGTGACCCAGCCGATGTCCGCCGTGCACCAGAACGTGTCGTCATCCTTGAGATCGAAGATCCATTTGCTCGTGAGATAGGTGTGGACCATGTAGCCGCCGGTGGTATGCACGACGCCCTTCGGCTTGCCCGTGGTGCCGCTGGTGTACAGGATGAACAGCGGCTGCTCGGCATCGAGCGGCTCGGCGACGCACTCGTCGCTGGCGTCGTCCACCAACTCGTGCCACCAGCGATCGCGGCCGCCCTTCATGGAAACGGTCTCGCCGGTCCGGCGTACGACGACGACGTTCTCCACCGACGGCGCATCGCGTAACGCCTCGTCAACGTTGATCTTCAGCGGGACGACGGCACCGCGCCGGTAGCCGCCATCGGCGGTGACCACGAGCTTGGCTTGCGCATCGTTCATCCGGTCGCGCAAGGCGTCGGCGCTGAATCCACCGAAGACGACGCTGTGCGCGGCGCCGATGCGCGCGCAGGCGAGCATGGCGATGGCCGCCTCGGGAATCATCGGGAGGTAGATGCCGACGCGATCCCCTTTGCCGATGCCCAGGCGTTTGAGGACGTTGGCAAACTTGCAGACTTCGCGGTGCAGGTCGTGGAACGTCAGGGTGCGACTGTCACCCGGCTCACCCTCCCAAATGATCGCCGCCTTGTTGCGGCGCCAGGTCGTGAGATGACGATCGAGGCAGTTATACGACAGATTGGTGGTGGCGCCGACGAACCACTTGGCGAATGGAGCCTTCCATTCGAGGACGGCGCGCCACGGCGTGAACCACTCCAACTCGGCGGCGATGTCGGCCCAAAATGTCTCGGGCTGCTCGTCGGCCAAACGCGAGAGGCGCTCGTACTCGGCCGTTCCGAGGTGCGCTCGTTGGCTAAACTCGGCAGATGGAGCGAAGACTCGCTTCTCATTCAATACGGACTCGATATCGGCCTGCGCCATGTCTCACCTCGATCTCTCGGCTCCACGCTGCGGAGCTGTCCCCACCGCGCAAGGACACACTTTCAGCTGTGTACTCAGTTGCATGACGCGTCAAGGGTGGTCAAGCCACGGCAGAGCCCCGCCCGCGTCCGCGTCGACGCGACCCACAGTTCGCCATCGGGTGCTGTTACGACGATGTTCCCAAATAGGGTGATGTGCGCCATCTGACAAGGGGCCGAGCGCGCGGTTGGCCCCGGCCGTTTGCCGCGACTCAGCGAAGCGGCAAGCAGCGACGCCGCCCGCAGGTTCGCGTGTTAGAAATCTCTTCCTTCCGGTAGAGCAAACATCAATCGTTCTCCCAAACGGCGCAGTGCGCGCTCGGCCCGACGTGGCCGGCGCTGCGTGCCGCCCGCTGTCATCAAAAGGTAGTAGCGGTTCTGAGCTTCCCATGTCTGGAGCTCGATTGCGAGGGCGTGCGCCAGATCCAAGACGGCGTGCGCTCGCGTCGCGGCGCGTTCCCCGTTGGCCTCGAGCCCGCGCATCGCCTCGATCAATGCCGCGTCGAGCGCGACGCGCAGGTGATCGACGTGTAGTCGGAGCCCCCAACGTTGCGCGTCAGCGGCAAGGGCCAGTGCGTCGCCGCCGGCATCCGATCCAGTTGTGCCGCGCGCTACGGCCTGCCCCAGGTGATGCTCGATGACCAACGTTGCCGCGGTGCGCAGTACCTCGGAGAGGGGCGTATTTGTGTGTGCGAAGAAGTCGAGCAGCCGGCGGTTGCTGGCCACGAGCTCCTCGAAATGCGCCAGCCAGGTATCGGTTGTTTGCGCCGTCGCCCGGTCGAGAATCTGCCGACGCGCGGCAGCCGAGAGATCGCGTAGCGTGTAGGTCGCACCGAACGCGTCCATGCGGCGCACCAATTCACTGAGCGGTTCCGAAAGAAAGGTGGCGTGCAACTGGTTGTCGAGAGCGCCGCGCTCGCGCCGCGCCGAATCCGGGGCGACGGCGCCGTGCAGATTGTGGCCACCGAGGTGCAAGGCAGCGTAGATATAGGTGCCGCTTTCCTCCGTCACTTCCGTGAAGAGTTGGACACCGCCCGTCGCGAAGCTGGCGGTGCCGGCGCGTTCGACGATACGGTGGACGGCGGCGATGCGATGAGCCTCCGTGCGGGTCACCGGCGGCGGTTCGTCGAAGAGCGAGGCCATGGCGTACTGGGCGACCACGCGGCGGCTGTCGACTACCCGAGGGTGGACGAGGGTCTGGTACAGCTGGTGGCCATCGGCATAGCTGGGCAGATTGCTGCGCAGCGGCTGCAGGCGGCGCAAGAATTCCGGCTCGAGATAGGTGCCAAGCTCGGCGGCGAGCTGCAGGGCGCGCGCCGCGTAGGTGAGCACCTGTACCGTTTCGATGCCCGAAGCCTCGTCAAAGAACCAGCCGCAGCTGGTAAACGACAACAGCGCGTTGCGTTGCAGCTCGAGCAGCTTCCACAGGCGGGCGCGCTGGTCGCCGTGCGGCGCGCCCACCGCGTGTTGGGTGACGAACGCGTCACGCTGCGCCGGGTCACGCCGCAGCAGGACGTCGATGTACGCATCGCGCGCCGCCCAGGGGTCGCGCAGCAGCTTCGCGCCCTGTCGTTCGAAGAGGTCATCGAGCTGCGTCTTGAGCCAATCGAGGACCTGCCGCAGTGGTGTCCGCCAGGTTTGCTGCCAGTCCGGATGCGCGCCACAGTTGCACCCGCAGTGGGCGCGCCAGCGCTCGATGCCGTGAACGCAGCTCCACGAGCTGTTGTCGTGGATCTCCACCGCATCCTGCACGCTGACATGGTCGAGGTATGCGGCGTAGTTGGTGAGCTGCACGTGGTGTTCGTGCTCGAGGCTGTCGAGGGCGGCGGCCAGGGCCAGGTCGCCGAAATGATGATGATGGCCGTATGACTCCCCGTCCGTGGCGATGTGCGCAAGGGCTGTTGCGCCGCCCGCGGCCGCGGTTGCCGCGAGGCGGGCGGCGAGCTCGCGCCCGTTGTTGAGCAGGCCGCCGAAAGCGACGGCGCGCGCGATGTCCGTGTCATAGAAGAAGACGATGATGTCGCGCCCGCCGCCCAGGGTGCAGCGGTACGGTCGGGTGCAGTCGATTCCGCCGTGGCGTACCTCTATCCACGCTCCGTCGCCGTAGCGGACGCAGGCGGCCTGGGTGGGTGCGAGAATGGTGAAGCGCAAGCCGTGCTCGGCGAGCACCGTCAACGTGGCACGGTCGACGGCGGTTTCCGGCAGCCACATGCCGTCGGGGCGGCGGCCAAAACGGTGTACGAAGTCCGCAATGCCCCAGCGCACCTGCGTCCGTTGATCAGGGCGACTGGCGAGCGGCATGATGCAATGGCCGTATACCTGGGCGAGTGCATTGCCACGACCGAAGCGCTGGGCGCTCTGCTGATCGGCAAGCAGGATCTGCGCGTAGACATCGGGGCGGGCGCGCTCCATCCATGACAGCAGGGTGGGGCCGAAGTTGAAGCTGATACGGGTGTAGTTGTTGCGCAGCGCGGTGATGGCGCCACGCGCATCGAGGACGCGTGTGGCGGTGTTCGGGGCATAGCACTCGGCGGTGACGCGCTCGTTCCAGTCGTGATACGGCGCTGCCGAATCCTGGATTTCGACGGCCTCCAGCCACGGATTCTCGCGTGGCGGCTGATAGAAGTGGCCGTGGATGCAGACGAACGGCTTGGCGGCCACCGACATGCCGCAAACTCTAAGGAGCGCGGCGGGTGCAGTCAAACGGGCGGGCTGACCCGTATCATTCGGAGCAGCGTGAAAGCACCACGGCACATCGGCGCACGACGCTTACGGCTGCGGAGCGACTTGCGTGAGGCATCAAGGGCGCGCCGATCGTCCACCCCTGTGAGGCCGTAGCTCAGTTGGGGCGAGCGCTACAATCGTACTCTAAAGGTCGAGCGTTCGACTCCCTTCGCCTCTTTTCCAACCACCGCAGCCGGGTCGCATCACGTCGCCTCGGCCATCATCTCAATTTCGCCGATGGCGTGCTTGTAGTATGACCCTCCTGCCGCCGTGGAAGGAGGATCGCGCATGCATCCAGCCCCAGATACGCTCCAGCCCTTTCGCGACACCGAGCAAGCGCTGCACGAAGAGGCGATCGCCGCAGTCGGTTACGAAAACTTCGGCGCCCCGGCGTATCTGGAAGGCCTGCGGGTGGTGCTGGACGCGTATGATCACGAGGCGAAGTTTCACCCGGCAGGCCGGCAAGCCGCGCGTGCTAACCTGCTCCAGCTGCTGACGACGCGGTTGCGTTCGCAGCGGCTGCTGAACCAACACGCCGCGACACTGAGCCCCGAGATCCGCCGCCCGATCATTGTCCTGGGACTGGTCCGTACCGGCAGCACCGCGCTGCATCACCTGCTCGGCCAAGATCCGAACACCCAGACGTTGGAGTACTGGCTGGCCGCGCAC
>CAZTDK010000206.1:0-9192 GCA_964611965.1 uncultured Binatia bacterium (SeqCode)
TTCCGCACGGCGAGCGAAACGACGACCGCGGCCCTCACGCCAGATCAGCAGAAGCAGCTGCAGGTCCTGCATGTGACGGTCCTCGATCGTGCGGTCGACGCAGAGTTTCTCGCCATCACCCAGGAGGAATACATCATCCTCACCAAGGAAGCCTTCTGGCCGAAAGACTACTTTGATCTGACCCTATCTTCGCCTCTTAGCCAAGACGACTACCGCAACAAGATCGGCGTCAGGCTCGTGTCTGAATACTACGGCTACAGCAGCGACGCGGACATGCTCAGCGTCGACGAAAACCCGACCACGGGACAGAAGGGTCTGACATTCGTCAAGAAGCAGTTTCTGCCCCGAACGGGCATCCAGTACACCGACCTCGTGGACCTGTTGAAGACGCAGTTCATCAACCCTGCGTACCCGCAGGGACAGGCTTTAGCGATCCTTGACAGTATACGTTTCAGCTACCGATTTCTTCAGACGCTGGTGGACACCAGCAGTACGGATCGGACGATCCGGTTCGCCAAACTGATTGCCTTCCTGACCAACGTGCAACCACTGGTACCCGTGCTTGACGCTATGCTCAATCCGGACCCTTGCCACCAGCAGGATCCAGCCGGACAATTGCAGGCGCCTGATTTTCAAAATTGGGTGTATTGCTACTTTGAGAGAATTGGGCAGCTCATTGTCTTGGAGTCTGGCGAGGGCCCGCAGCTGCCTGTCTCAGGTACGTTGGTTCCGAGCGCGAGCCCCGAACCGGTCGCGACATTGCACCAAGACGGCACGATCACCAATGCCCAAGGGTCTGTGATTGGATACGTTCAGGCGACCGCCGGTACCGTTGACAACGCGCCTGCTGTGATCGCCGGGCCGCTAACCCTGACGGATGGCAAGACCTTCAGTCAGGAGTTCGGTACGGATTCGCTCTGGCTCACAGATGCAAGTGGGACAGTCGTAGGAGACGTCTCCGCAAGAGGCGTGATGACGCGGAGGGAAGGTTGGGTAACTTGGGTTCCGGCCCGGGACACTTGTGATCTCGACAAGGTACGATTGACTCACCTCGACGGGAGCGCCGTGACGGGCCCGGAATACGACCGCATTCACCGTTTCATCCGCCTCTGGCGAAAGCTCGGATGGACGATTGCCCAAACTGACCAGGCACTGATTGGCGTTTCGGCCTTGGCGGCTGGCGGCGGATCGACGGCATCGCTCTCTGGTGGGATGGTTCAGGGGGACGGCAACTGTCCGGATATTCCAAATGTGCCGCAAGACATTTCTTGCGACTTTATCCACCAACTGGTTGCGGTCCGTAAACTGGTCGATCTTACGGGACTCGACCTTGATAAGGCACTGTCGTTCTGGGCTGACATCAGCACGGCCGGCGACAACTCGCTGTATAGCCGTCTGTTCCTGACGCACAACATCCTCGGTATCGACAAAATCTTCGAGGCGGACACGAATGGAAACTACTTAATGGCGGCAGGAAAGATTACGGATCACCTGCCCGTGCTGCTGGCCGCACTCAAGCTGAAGGTCCCCGACATCAATGCAATCATGACGTTCCGCTCCCTGCCAGACGCTTTGACCCTATCCAATCTGTCTGCTCTCTATCGGCACGGCTTGCTTGCGAAGCTGCTGCACGTACAGGTCGCCGATTTGCCGGAAGTAATTGCGTTGTTTGGTGATCCCTTCGCCAGCGCACAAGACGCGGTCGGGTTACTCCAGGACTGGGGGAATATGGAGGATGCGGGCTTCACGTTCCGCCAACTCGACTACATCATCCGCGACCAGGACGATCCGAAGCGTCCGCTCGGCCCTTCCGACAAGAAGATTTTGCAGGTTACCAGGACTCTCTACGATGGTCTCAACGGTATCGACGACGACCACCCTGACGTACCGGCGGACCCGGATCAGGCGACGGACGATGTAGTCCGCGCCAACGCGGGCCTGCTGTTTGCGCAGTCAATGGTGGACGTGATCGTCGGTTTCTTAGATGGCACGACCATCTACACAACCAATACACTCAAAGGACTGACTATTTCGATCCCGGACCCGCTCGCGCAGAAACTGAAGTACGACCCCGTGGGCGAAACGCTGCAGGTTACCGGCATTCTCACCGACGATGAAAGCAAGCAGGCCAAGGCACTGGTCAGTGATGCTCAATGGGCAGCCGCCGTTGACCGACTCGCGAAGCAGGCCGTGAATCTCTTCAATGACGTCCTTCTTGCCGTTTTCCCGGATTCGCCTGACGCGAAGACGAATCTGCTCATAGGCGACGTGAACGTCCCACCTGATCCGGACAATCCCTCTGCAACTGACAACAATACCGCACCGACCAAGCGTCTCTACTTTCTCCAGCACTTCCTACCCTTCCTGCGGCAGCGTCTTTCTCATCGCTTGATTGTCGACACCCTGTCGGGCATTGCGGGTTTGGCCGGCGACGTGACCGATGTCCTGCTCTCGGATGTTCTGATCACCAAAGCGACCTCCGAAGCCGCGGTCGTCACGCTGCAGAAAATCAAGGACCCCCCACCCGGGAACCCCTCGGGCTGGAAGGGTTACTTGATCCCGCCCGCGGACGACATGTATACGTTCATTGCCACGACTGACACCGGCGATCCGCAGCCCGCTCCACTGCTGATCGACGGCGTAAGCCTGCCTTTCCCCAACCAGCGAGATGATCCCAGCAATATCTGGTCGACAAACCCGATCAAGTTGAAAACGGGGAAGCTGTATGCCCTTGAACTGACAGACTTGAAAATCGATGCCCTGCAGTGGAGCACGTCGGCAACTCCGTTCATTCCCGCCACCCCCCCGAAATCACTCATCCCCGCGTCGGCCTTATTGCCGGACTATTCTAGCGCCGGAACCAGCGGCGCTTTTGTGAGTCTCTTCAAGGCCGCATTGCTGGTAAGGGGTTTCAACCTAAGCGCTGACGAAGTCAGCTATTGGCAGAACCATCCGGCGGACTTCGATGGCTTCGACTTCAACGCCGTCACGACGCAACACTGGCGCCGCCTGCAGGCTTATACCAGCCTGCGCGACAGCCTGCCCCAGGTCGACACGACCCTGTTGGATTTATTTGGTTGGGCAAGCAGTAATCCGGCCGATGCCGCGACGCTGAGCAAGAGACTGGCTACCGTGACGCTCTGGGCGCAGAACGACATCGATCGTCTGATCGCTCCCGAGCACTTTGATCTGAATCGGCCGGAGGCCTTCAGCAACGAAGTCAATCTGGTGAAATTGCAAAATGCGCTAGCAATTGCCAATGCTACGGGTGCGGCGGTTGATCTACTATTTCAGTGGGCAGATCCCCGCTCCAACTTTGTCGTCTGTCTCATCATTGCCCAATTGATCCGGGCCACGCTGCGCGCCCGCTACGATCAAACGGAGTGGGAACAGGTGGTCAAATCATTGAACGACCAACTTCGAGAACACCAGAAGCAGGCCCTCATTAGCTATCTCCTGGTCCAGCGGGACCTGATCGATTGGGGCGTAGTAGACGCAGACAGTCTGTTCGAGTTCTTTCTCATCGACGTGCAAATGTGCGCCTGCATGGAAACCTCGCGGATCAAACAGGCAATCTCGTCTGTCCAATTGTTTGTTCAGCGTTGCCTCCTAGGGCTAGAGGCACAGTATGGCGTCTCAGCGACACTTCTCGATCGCGACCGTTGGAACTGGATGCGGAGCTACCCGCTATGGCAGGCGAACCGCCAAGTCTACGTCCACCCGGAAAACTGGCTTGACGCGCCTCGCGACGACCTGAGTCCCCCTTTTACGGAACTGGGATCGGACCTCCTGCAGAAGGACATAAATATTCAGACTGTAGAAGATGCCCTGAAGACCTACCTGTTTAAGGTCGACGAGGTGGCAAATCTAAAAGTCGTTGGCTTGTTCTTGGAGCAAGGAATCGATGCGGACGGAAATTTCAGCGTCGACACCCAGACTGGCGCACCTGTGTACCTCGCCCTGCACGTGTTCGCTCGCGCCAGGAACGCGCCGTACCTTTTCTACTACAGATATTTGGACTTGGTTCAAGGAAACTGGCATGCGTGGGAAGCGGTTCAGGTCGACATTCCCAGCTACGACCTGGAAGACAGCGACGGCCACTTCGTCGAGAATGGCTCCTACGTTATCCCCATGGTGTGGAAGGGGCGGTTGTTGGTCTTCTTTCCGCAAATAGCGAAGAAGGCAACACCGCCAGCCCCACAGAATCTCCAAACAAGCGACGCTGGGGAGATTCAAATCCCCGTCCAAGACAATCAGCCGAGCTTGTCCTGGGAAATTAAGCTCGCTTGGAGCGAACTCAGAAATGGGAAGTGGGGCCAGAAGCAAGTTTCAACGGGAGCGTTGTATGGACCGTTTTCCTCTCCCGCCACCTCCCTGAACGTCCTGTACCTCTACCAGTTCATCCCAGAACTGGCCGCCGACGCTGAGCCAAGGATCCATGTCATTGTCCGCGACGGCGGCCCGTTGAAGCCTGGATCTAACCTGGGGTATTTTGAGTTTACGGGTAGCCAACTCTTTCTGTTTCCGACCACGTTGCTTACATCGCCATCCGAGGTAACTGACTTTCACATGGACACGGATGATAACTCTATCCATTCTCTGCAAACAACCGACTTGATGAACGGTCCGCCATATTTCGTGATCGCGAACGGATCGGTTACGGGTTTCGTTGACCCCAGTGCATCCGGGATACCGTTCTACCACCCATTTGTTCACGAGCTGTTAGGCGCCGTTGCGACTCGAGATTTGCCCGGCCTGTTCGATTACTACTTGAACAAGATTCCCGATGACAGCACCACCGTTCCCCACAAAGTCGACGCCTTTGGCGGTACTCAGGCACCCGCCATTTATCATGAGCTAAAGCGGGCGTACTCACTTTACAACTGGGAAGCCGCCTTCCACGCGCCAATGGCGATCGTTGATCGCCTGCTGGCAGCGCAACAATTTGATCAGGCACTGGCTATCTGTCACTACGTCCTCAACCCATACGCACCAGGACCGGATACGGACCCCAAGCGGTTCTGGCAGTTTTTTCCTTTCAGGGAGATCGATGCGACCACCAGCATCGAGCAGCTCTTCCTCGGGCTGCAACCAAATCAGCCGGACAATCCGGCGGATATGAGCGGTCCCATCAATGAATGGCGCGATAATCCGTTCGAACCGCACCTCATCGCCCGCTCGCGCCCGTCGGCATACATGAAATGGGTGGCCATGAAGTACATCCAGATTCTGATTGCCTACGGTGATTATTACTTTGTACAGAACTCGCTCGATCTTGCGACTCAGTGCTATGTCCTCGCCTCGCACGTCTATGGTCCGCGGGCGCAGAAGATCCCCAAGCGGGGCAAGATGCTCCCGGAGACCTACAATTCCTTGCTCGACAAGTGGGACGCGTTCGGAAATGCGATGGTCGAACTGGAGCTGGTGTTTCCGTTCAGCAACCAAACGTCGGCGGATATAGGGACGAGCAATGGCGTGGTCGGATTGGCGAATGTTTTCGGCTTCGCGACGACTCTCTACTTCTGCATTCCCGATAACCCACAGTTGCAAGCGCTTCGAGACACGATCGACGATCGGCTGTTCAAGATCCGGCATTGCCAAGACATCAACGGCGTATTCCGCCAGCTGCCGCTGTTTGAGCCGCCCATTGATCCGGGACTATTGGTGGCAGCCGCCGCGCAGGGACTCAGCTTGTCGAGTGTTCTCAATGACCTCACCAGCCCGATGCCGAACTACCGCTTCAACTACCAGCTACAGAAGGCGCTCGAGCTGTGTGCTGAGGTGAAAGCGCTGGGAAACGCATTTCTTGCTGCAAAGGAGAAAGGGGATGCGGAGGCGCTCGCACGGCTCCATGCGACGCACGAAAGCAGCATTCAGAAGCTGGTGATGGAGGTGAAGAAGCAGCAAGTTGACGAAGCGACAAAGGCACTTGACGCGTTACAGCAAAGTCGCCGAGGTCCGGTCTATCGCTTGCAGCATTACCTCAAGCTGATTGGCCAAGACCTGAGCGCAGTACCCGATACTGACGCGGACTTTACCGAAATCCCGGATCAGATCGAGCAACCGGTTGACGAAAGCGGGCTGAAGTTGATCCAGTATGAAAAGGAGGAAATGGATAAAGCAACCGCCGCTGCCGATCTGATGATTGGAATCGGGGCCATCGAGAGCCTTGGGGGCATGCTTTATGAAGTCCCGGAAGCGACCGTAGCCGCGCATCCGTTTGGCGTCGGGGCAGACATTAAGATTGGAGGACAACATTTTGGGTCGGCCGCCCAGGCGAATGCTCGCGCTTTGCGCATAGTCTCCGACCACTTGTCGTATCAATCTTCAAGCGCGGGCCGAAAGGCTGGCTTCCTGCGCCAGCTTCAGGATCGTGTTCAGCAAGCGAACATCGCCGGCTATGAGATCAAGAGCATCGACAAACAGATTTTGACCCAGCAGATTCGGATAGCCATTACCAACCAGGAGATTACGAACCAGCAGAAGCAGATCGATAACGCGCAGGAGGTCGAGGATTTCTTGCACAGCAAATACACGAACCAGGAACTGTACTCGTGGATGGATGGCCAAGTCCGTGGCTTGTACTATCAGCTCTACACCCTTGCTTATGCTCAGGCGACGAAGGCCGAAAAGCTGTATCGTTTCGAGCGGGGGCTTGCGACCTCGGACTTTATTCAGTTCGGATATTGGGATATTGCCCACGATGGCTTGCTGGCCGGTGAGCGCCTCTACTTGGGGCTGAAACAACTCGAGACGGCGAATTGCGAGAAACCCGGCTACGATTTCGAGGTATCCAAGTCAATTTCTTTGCGTCAGCTGAACCCGTTTGCCTTGATCAAGCTCAGGGAAACGGGTTCCTGCGAATTTTCTGTGCCTGAAGTGCTGCACGACATGGATCGTTCCGGAGACATTTTGCGGAGAGTCAAGTCCATAAGCTTCAGGATGCCCTGCACTCTCGGCCCATGCACAAGCCTTAATTGTACGATCCGACTCCTCGAGCACAAATTCCGTTGGAACAACACCAGGCCTAGCCAATACGTTGAAAACACCGACGACGGAGACGACCGCTTCATGACGGTCAACGTACCCGTTGCCGCCGTGGCCATTAGCTCACTGGAGGAGGAAAGCGGCGTATTTGAGCCGACTTTTCACGGCGAACGCTACCTGCCCATCGAAGGCGCGGGGGCTATTTGCAAGTTGGGCATGGAGCTGCCGAACGAGTTTCGGCAATTCGACTACGACACGATCACAGACGTGATTATTCGGATGCGTTACACGTCAGTGGATGGCGGCGAAAAGTTGAAGGCCGCGGCCGCAAAATCCGTAATGGATTATGTCAAGATGGAAGAGGGGGTGAGCCAAGAGGACGGGCACTTCGCAGCTTTCGATTTAAAGCACGACTTTCCAACTGAGTGGTACAGTGCGAACCATCCCTTGGCGGGCGCGACACAACGCGTGTTGACCATTGATAAGCTCTCGGAGAAGCTTCCATTTTTTACCAAGGGACGGAAGGTCCAGGCGACGAACGTCTATCTGTTTATCTCGGCTAGTCCGTTACCCGCGGTGACAGCTAGCCAGAATGGAAGCGATTTGGGGTTGTCATCTGCTGGCCAAAGCGTAGGAACGATGACGGTGCTTGTTGCCAACGACGTCGGCACTGCCATGGACAGCCTGCAGATCACGATTGGAGACACGACGACAGTCATCGATAAGATGTGGCTGGTGGAACGGTATATCTTGTCTACGCCCTGAAGGTGATCGGCGGTTCTTTGGTAGAAACATCTGGAATTCCTGTGGCCGCTGCTGCGCCGCACCGTGGTACGGTGCGACCGACAGCAGGCCCGCGTAGCAGGGGAGATTGAGATGCTTCATCAGCGACGGGATAAACTCGTCGGTGGGAAGACACCCGAGCGATTGATATTCTGGCGGGGCGATGACGTAAAGGCCCCGCGCCGGAGACGCGAGGCGAGCCGGTTCAGCGCGAGCTTGGCAGCATCAGCGGAAACGCCGAGGTCCGACTGAACATCACAAGAGGCAAAGTGGTAGGGCCCGCCTGCTGCCAGATCGCCGAGATACTCCCTGGCGTGGCGAAGTTCGCGTTTCACTTACGAAAAGTATTTTATTTCCGATACTTTCCGCAAGCGATTCGCGCTAACACGATTTCAGCATTCTAGAAAGCCTTGAGGTACCTGGTTTTTGAGAAATTTACACAATGACTTACACACTTCCACAGTTCTGAGAAATAAACCGAATGATTTCAAGCTGCTTAGCCGAACGTCACATAGACTCAAAATGGAAAACGGCATGAGTTAGCAGCCCATTGAAAAAGCCACTTCGCGGCGCAAGATCGATCTCGGCGCTGTGAGCGATGCCCATACGTGGTAGCACGCGCCTGCCGCCGAGTGGACGATTTGCCGCGAGTAGCGTCGGCCTGTAAGCCAAAGCAACATGGCAAGAACCAATCCCATCCCTCCTTGGAGGGTTCGGGGTGTCCCAACTCCGAATAGCGCCAACATGATGATGCCGAGGTCGCACGCCGCCGCTCGCATCAGGTGCGCCTTCGAGACGTTCACTACTCCTCGTAACCATGCGCGGCGCCCGCCTCCGGTCTCACAGGTGTGCGCGAAACTCCGCTCGACCTTCTCGCTGCGCAAGCGTCCCAGCTGGCGGCCGCGTTTGCCTCTGATCCGCCGCCGGTTCGCATAGACGGCCCGCTGCTGACCCGGCTCCTTGTCGTCCCACCGGCGGCGGCGGTTTTGTTTCGGCTCAGCGATGTAGGTGCGAACGCGCTGCACCTCGCTAAGCGTCTGGATCGTTTCCGCCTTGTGATACCCTTTGTCGTCCACCACTTCTTCCACTTGGTGCGGGCTGTCGGCCGTCGTGAGCTGCTCGCGTGCAATCTCCACCGTTACCGGCAGCGTCTCGAAATCCGAATCGTCACCGCGATACACCACGGGCGCCACGATCAGACCGCTGTCTAGATCGACCGCATGCTCGGCCTTGTAGGCCAGGTGCGTTCTCCCGTCCTTCATCTTCATTACGCGGCTGTCCGCGTCCGTGGCCGACTTCCACTCCTTGTTCGACGTCTTCTTCTTACGCTTGCGATCGAAGCGTCGCACCTCCTCATCACTCGGATCTTCGTATCCGTTCGGGGAACGGCGTGGTCGGTCCGGAACGGAAAGTGCGTGAGAC